>JAHZJA010000089.1 GCA_022601155.1 Deltaproteobacteria bacterium
CAGCGCTCGCTCGATACCCATGGCCCCGAGTGGGCGACCAACCAGCCCACCCGGCTGGAGGCGGGGTTCAACGCGCTGGCGGCACTGCTCACCGACTTGCGCCAGACCGATCCCAACCTCGACCACACCACGGTGACGGTGTTCTCGGAGTTTGCTCGAACCCCGGGGATCAACGGCCGGGGTGGTCGCGACCACTGGTTTGCCGGATCGGTGCTCGTGTTTGGTGGAGGCCTGCGACGAGGCGTCTGCGGGGCCACCGTCGAGCAGACCCTGGGCCTGGCGGCGGTCAATCTCGAGACGGGTCTGCCCGACCCCGACGGCAAGGTCCTGCTGCCCGAAGACATCGGCGCCACGTTGGCCGCGGCGGCCGGGTTGAGCCCCGAGCCATTCCGTGTCGACCCCCTCGAAGCCTGGATCGCGTGAAGGAGCGAACGTGATGATGCGACGTACCCTACCGACCTTCACGACCCTGGCGCTGGCGACCGCGACCGCGGCCCTGTGCCTCGCTCCCGCCTCGACCGATGCCGCCAGCCCGGCCTACTGCGCGCCCACGGCGGAGATGGATCCGCTCCAGCTGCTGCGCCAGTCCTCGCTCGATCTTCGCGGTCGCGTGCCCGCGTTCGAGGAGTACGAGCAGGTCCGCGATGCTGCGGATCCGCAGGCGGAGGTGGAGACCCTCGTGGCGCAGATGCTCGAGTCCGAGGAGTTCTTCACCACCATCCGCGACTATCACCAGGGCCTCATCTGGGGCACGCTGGACGACAGCATCCTCACCAGCCTGTTCGCATCGCAGCGTCGACTGCGACGCAACGGTGCCGATACCTGGCGACTGACCAACATGCGGCGGCAGTACCGGGGCAACTTCATCGATTGCCTCGACGAGCCGCAGGTGGAGTTCGATGCGCAGGGGCGGCCGGTCCCGATCTCCGTGTACCAGGACCCGGCGTGCGACGACGGCACCTGCCAGCAAGAGGGCTATGTGATGGTCGCGCCCTACTGGGATCCGGACAATCCGATCCAGGTGTGCGCGTTCGATGCCCAAGAGGCACTGCTGGGCGAGAGCGGCGTCGAGTGCTCCGTCTATCACCCCAACGACGAGGAGTGCGGGTGTGGCCCGGAGCTCACCTGGTGCGGCCCCGACAGCGCGGGGACGCCCAACCAGCTGATCCGTGACTCGCTCGCGCAAGAGCCCGCGAGGATCTTCGAGTGGGTGGTCCGCCAGGGCGCGTCCTACCTCGATGCGTTCTCCACCCGCATGACGTTCATGAACGGTCCGGTGGCGCACTACTATCGCCACAACACGGGGACCACGGCGATCACCTTGGGCGGTGCGGTCGCCTATGAGCCCGCCGTGGGTTCGGTGCCCGATCTGCAGTATGGCGACACCGACAACTGGGTGGGCGTGGAGCGAGAGGCACCGCATGGTGGTGCCTTCACCACGCTGGGCTACCTGATCCGCTTCGCCAGCAACCGCTCGCGGGCCAACCGGTTCTACACCGCGTTCTACTGCGATCCGTTCGTCCCCAGCGAAGACGGTCTGCCGCCCGAGGGCGACAACCCCAGTCCCAACCTGCGCGAGCGGGCGGGCTGTGCCGATTGCCACCAGTCGCTCGAGCCCGCGGCAGCCCACTGGGCGCGCTGGCGGACGGGGGGCACCTACGGCTTCTTCTCTCCGGAGGAGTTCAGCTTCGAGGAGCCACGCACCGACTGTGTCTGCGGCCCCTCCGAGGGGTTGAACAACTGCTCGGCCTACTGCAGCACCTACTTCGTCACCGCGGACAACTCGAGCGACGAGGAGTTTGGGCTGTACGCTGGTCTTCCCCAGTCCGGCTCGTGGCTGGAGGGGCAAGACCCGCAAAACGTGGAGGCCGGTCCTGCGGCGCTGGTGGATTCGCCCGAGGAGCGCGCTCAAGTCGCACAGTGTGCGGTGCGCAACCTCAGCGAGCATCTGCTCGGCCGCGAGCTGGGGACCGACGACTTCGTGTGGCTCGATGGCCACAGCCAGGCCTTTGCCGACAGCGGCTACGACTATGCGGCGCTGGTGCGGCGTCTGGTCACCGACGAGCGCTATCGGACGATCCGCTGAGCGCGGGGCGTTGAGGGCCGCCGACGACACTTCCGAGCCCATGGGCCCGGGGTCGCCGACGGTTGTCGTGCATGTTGGCCTGGACGCCGGCTCGGACTGCGCTACGATCGATCCATGGTCCGCAGCGCCCAGCCCGTCGTCCGCCCTTTGGGGCTTGGCCACGGCGTGGAGCGGGTCGGGGTCTCGTATGGCTACGTATATGCGTACCTGCGGGCGCCCCTTCGCTGACCGATTCACCGATTCGATTCACGAGGGCCGCCCGCAAGGCGGCCCTTGATGCATTCGAAGGCCGTCATGCGGGTGGACCCGATTGTCACCGGGACCGATTTCATGACTCACCTCGTCGAGCTGCCCCCCACCCATCCCGGGTTCGCCGATCCTGCGTACCGGGAGCGGCGTGATGCGATCGCCACGCTGGCCCGGCGTTGGCGGCCTGGCCAGCCGCTGCCGCGCGCGCCCTACAGCGCCGATGAGCACGCGGTGTGGCGGGGCCTGTGGGCCGAGCTGTCTGCGGCGCACGCCGAGCTCGCGTGCCCCGAGCTGCTCGCGTGTGAGCGCACCATAGCCCTGCCGTCTCATCGCATTCCCCAGCTCGCCGAGGTGGAGGCGCGCCTGATCGCGGCCACGGGTTTTCGGCTGGCCCCGGTGGCGGGTTTGGTCTCGGCGCGGGCGTTCTTCACCCGGCTGGCCGCGGGCCACTTCATGTCCACGCAGTACGTCCGTCACGCCAGCCGCCCCCGCTACACCCCCGAGCCCGACGTCATCCACGAGTTGGTCGGGCACGCGGCGTCGCTGGCCCACCCCGGGGTGGCTGCAGTCAGTCGGCGGTTTGGGCAGGTCGCGTGCGTGGCCGACGAACCGGGCCTCATTCGGCTGGCGCGGGTGTACTGGTTCACGCTGGAGTTCGGCCTGTGCGAGACCCCGGACGGAGTTCGTGCCGTCGGGGCGGGTCTGCTGTCGTCGGTGGGTGAGCTTCGGGGCATCGAGAGCGGGCCGCAGCTGTGTTCGTGGGATCTGGAGACCATCGCGAGCACGGCGTTCGACACCCAGCGGTTCCAGGACCGGCTGTTCGTGGGCCCGCGGTTCCCGGCGATGCTGCGGGCACTGTCCGACTGGCTCGACGCCGAGGAGTCACGCGCCCGACAGCTGGGCCCGCGCACGGTGCTGTCCCACTCGGCGTGAGCAGCGGGCCACGGCCAGCGGCGCGGCGTCAGTCGGTGATGCGACACGTGGTCGGCGGCGAGACGAATCCCTCGATCCCGAGTTCGTGCTGGATCGTCTCGCAGCTGCCCAGGTCGCCGTAGCACCGGGTCCGCTCGCCCTCCTTGAGCGTACGGGTGACGCGGAAGCATGCGGCCTGGGCGTACTCCTCGCAGCGATTCCCCTCGATCTTCTTGCCCTGTCGGTGGCGCGCGACGGCCTGGTCGGCGCATGAGTCCAGCGTGCGCCGGCACTCGACGAGCGAGCGCTCGCCGGTGTGACCGGTGAAGCACCAAAAGCCCTGGCCCGCGTCGGGGTCCAGCCCTGCCGCCCGGTAGATGGCCCGCATCCGCTGCTCGTGCTGCTCGGACTGCTCCCGCCGGATTTGCTCGCCCTGCTGAACGATCTCGTCGAGCTTGGCCTGGGTCTGCTGCTGATGGCGAATGTCCTGGACGCGGCTGAGGCATTCCTCGTCCGTCAGCTGGCACTCGAGGATCTCTTGGGCCAACGATCCCTCGTACCCGAGCGACTCCTCGGGCGGGGACGCGGGGGTCGACGTGGCGCAGCCGACCAGCGTCAGCACCGACCACGCAAGGCTCATCCGCGCGAGATCCATCGTCAGCTCTGCCGCAGCTCCCGGAACCACGCGGGTAGCGTAGTCGGCTTGCCGGCTTGCTCGAGGCGCTCGCGGGCCTCGTGCATCTCCTCGACCTTGTTCCCCTCGGCATCGATCACCACCAAGATTGGGTACGTGCTCTTGGTCGGCTCCCATCGCACGCGCAAGGCGTTGACCTCGTTCATCCGCGTGACCCCCTCCCAGTCCTCTTCCTTGAACTCGAGGATCCGGATGTGGCCGATGTCGGCGGGCGGGTGCATGTTGCCGAGCTCGAGCGCGAGGTGGCGACACGGCTCGCACCAGTCGGCGGAGAACAGCACGGCGACCTGCTTGCCCTGCTTCATCGCATCGGCGCGCAGGCGGTCGAACATTTCCACCAGCGGAACGTCGTCGACGGGTCGAAGGCGGCGCAGATCGTAGCCCACGGTCTTGGTGCGGGCGGGCAGAGCCGCGACGGCCTCGGCACCCTCCAACCCGCTGGCGCCGTCGGCGTTGCCGCAGCCCAGCGCGCCGAGCAGTCCCACCACGATTGCCGCAAACGAGCCTCGCATGCCGCAGTTTTCGCTGCGCGGCCCCCGTTGGGTCAAGCGACCGGGTTGCGATGCTCGTGGTTGTTGCCCACGCTTGCCCTGGAGTGCTTGCGCTTCCCACCACCACGCCCTTCGCCGTGCGCCGCGCCGAGCCGAGCGATCTCCCGGCGCTGGCTGCGACCCGACGGGCGAGCTGGTGGGCGACCTATCGTGGCGTGGTGCCCGAGGCCGAGCTCCGGAGCATGGACGATCGCCGCACGGTCGGTCGAATGGCGCAGGCGCAGCGGTCTTCGCTGCAGCGGTTGCTCGTGGTGGAGGATCGGCCGGGCACGCCGCTGGGCTACGCGTGGACCGGGCCGCACCGCGAGGGCCATGCGGGGCATCGCGGTGAGATCTACGAGCTGTATCTGCATCCACTGGCTTTGGGCCGTGGCGCGGGGCGGCAGCTGCTGACGTCGGCGATCTGGGGCTTGGTGGAGCAGGGCCTGCACCCGGTGTGGGTCTGGGTGCTGGCCGCCAACCCGGCGCGGCACTTCTATGCGGCGTGTGGCGGTGCTCCGATGGGGCAGGGCCGGGTGACCGTCGGCGGCCGCACGCTCACCCGCCTGGCGTTCGGCTGGGGCACCGTGCTGCCGCTGCCGTTGGGCCCCCGCTGAGCCGTAGATGAGGTGGGGGGTCTTCGAACGCAACGACGCCGCTTTTCCCCGAGCAGGAAGAAGCGGCGTCAGTAGGCCCGTCGATCGTTTGCAGCTCGCGGAGAGCGACTCCCCGCGGACCTCGCCGACGATCGTGAAGCGATCAGCTGGGGATCGCCGCAGCGGGGGCGGGATCTTTGTGGCGGCGGAGCAAGCGAGCCACGGTCTCCGTGGGCAGCGCTCCGTGACCGAGCCAGTACTGAACCCGAGCGTGGTTGAGCTCCACCGTCGAAGGATCGGTGTTCGGGTTGTACGTGCCGAGCTTCTCGAGGAAGCGACCATCCCGCGGGGCGCGGGCGTCGGCGGCGACGATGCGATAGAAGGGGCGCTTCTTGGCGCCCGCGCGTGCGAGCCTGATCTTGACGGCCATGTGTATTGCTCGGTTTCGGGTCCGAAGGAGCGGGAAGCTAGCGGTCAGGCGTCGGTGCGTCAAGCCGCTTGCGGGAACCTGTAGATCGCGCAATTTTCCCGGTTGGCCATGTCGTCCGCACGCCCCACCCGCACGCCGTCCTCTTCCGCGCGCCTCGAGCAGCTGGCGTGGTCGCGCCCGGCCCACGTGGCGCTCCTTGCGATCGTCGGGACGCTGAGCCTGGCGTGCCCCGGATCCAAGGGCAAGACCAACGAGGTCGCCGATGGTCCCGCGACCGCCCCGGGCCCCGTTGTTCCGGCCGACCGCGTGGAGATGGATCTGTTCGTGTTTGGCCGTGTACGGGGCACCATCGCCCCTTGCGGCTGCACCACTGAACCGTTGGGCGGGCTGCAGTACGCGTTCGGGTACATCGAGGCCAACTCCGATCCCGCGGCGCGTCTGGTGGTCGAGCCTGGGTCCTTCCTTTATCCGCAACCCGACACGCCCGAGTGGCCCGCCGACGAGCAGGGTTGGGCGCAAGCGCAGGAGCGCGCCAAGGCGCTCGCGTCACGATTCACCGCGCTGGGTGACTCGCTGGTGAGCGGGGTCGGGCCACTCGACGTGCGATCACCCACGGGCGCAGGAGCGCTCGACGACCTCGGCTTGCCGCGGGTCGTGTCGAACCTGGCCGATCCCAAGCTCGGCAAGTCGGGAGCGCCCTCGCATCGCCTGGTGGTGATGAACAAGCAGGGCACCACCCTCACCGCTGGCGTCACGGCGGTCATCGACCCCGCGCTGCCCGATGCGGCGCTGCTGGGGACGGTCCAGGACCCGATCGCGGCGCTCACGGCCGAGGTGAAGGCGATGCGCGCGGCGGGGGCGGGGTTCACCCTGGCCGTGGCCCATGGTCCGCGGGCTTTTGCCGAGCAGATCGCGCGCGACGTGGATGGGCTCGACGTGGTCGTGGTGGGCGTGGTCGAGGGGACCGAGCGCCAGCGCAAGGGAGAGCTCGCAGGACAGCTGAGCGGCACCTTCATCATCGAGCCGGGCGAACAACTCCAGAGCATCACCCACCTGACGCTGTCGGTCGCGCCAGGTCAGTCGGTGGTGCCACAGAGCACCGCGTGGGTCGTGCAGCCGCCCCGTGCGATGCGGGAGCAGGAGCTGGCGCGGGTCAAGGAGCGCCTGGCCAAGTTCAAGGCCGACCCCACCGCCGATGCTGCGTTCATCGAGCGCCTGGAGGCCGAGGCCGCAACGATCGAGGGCAGCCTCGATGCGCCGCCCGAGGGACCCGTGGTCGCGGTGTTCGACCAAGTGAAGGTCACGTGCCGGCTTCCCCCCGACACCACCGCCAAGACTGCGCTCACCAGCTACACGGCCTGGGTCGCGCAGCAGAACGAGGCGTTCTACCGCGGCAAGAAGGCCCTGCCTGCGCCCGAGGGCACGTCGGGCTACGCGGGGATCGGCGAGTGCGAGACCTGCCACGAAGAGGCGGTGGAGTTTTGGCGCACCACGGTCCACGCGGGCGCCTACCAGACGCTCGTCGACACCAATCAGCAGTACGATCTGGCCTGCGTGGGGTGCCACGTGACGGGGTTCCGCGAGCCCGGTGGCAGCGAGGTGGTGGAGACCGCCGGCCTGCAAGACGTTCAGTGCGAGGTCTGCCACGGGCCGGGCACCTTCCACGTCGACGAGCCCGAGGCGGCCAAGGGTGGTGCCCTGCACATCCAGCTGGATTCTCCCGAGGAGGTCTGCGGTACCTGCCACACCCCGGAGCACTCCGACACGTTCAACTACGTGGCGTACATGCGGGACATCCTGGGGCCGGGCCACGGGGACGAGGCCCGCAAAGCGCTTGGAGAGGGGCCCACGGGGGCTCAGCTTCGTGCGGCGGGGCTGGCGAAGGCCGGCGGCGCCTGCAAGAAGATGTGAGCCCACCGGGCGTCGCCGACCGCGGGTAGGGCTGGTTCCCGCGCCTTCGCGATGCCATCAAGGGGATCCGATGAGCGCCGTCGAACCACCCGTCCAAGATCGCCGGCGCAAGGTCTACTTCGTCTCGCTGGGCTGCCCCAAGAACCAAGTCGACACCGAGGTGATGCTCGGCGTGGTCGAGGGGGGTGGTCATCAGCTGGTCGACGATGCGAGCGAGGCCGACACGCTGGTGGTCAACACCTGCGGGTTCATCGACGCGGCCAAAGAGGAATCGATCGACACGATCCTCGAGCTGGCCGCCAACAAGACCGATGCCGTCGCCCAAGGCGGACCACGCAAGACCCTGGTGGTCGCGGGGTGCCTCAGCCAGCGCTACCCCGATCAGCTCGCCAAGGAGATGCCCGAGGTCGACCACTTCCTGGGCTCGGCCGACCAGCTCGGCCTGGCGCGGGTCTTGGGCGGCGAGGCCCCACGGATGGGCGTGAGCGCGCTGAGCAAGCGGGCCTATCTGTACGACCACACCACGCCGCGGCAGGTGACCGGCGGCAGCTACAGCGCCTACGTGAAGATCGCCGAGGGCTGCGATCGTCCCTGTGGGTTCTGCATCATCCCCAAGCTCCGCGGTCCGCAGCGCAGTCGCACCGTGTTCTCCGTGGTCCAAGAGGTGCACGCGCTGGTGGAGCAGGGCACCCGTGAGGTGTGCCTGGTGGGCCAGGACCTCACGCTGTACGGACGCGACCTCGAGACGCCCGCAACGCTCGAGCAGCTGTTGGACGCATTGGTCCAGATCAACGGCTTGCGGTGGATCCGGCTGCACTACGCCTACCCGACCGCAGTCACCGACGGGCTGGTGGAGCGCATCGCGGGGCAGCCCAAGGTGGCCACCTACCTCGACGTGCCCATGCAGCATGTCGACTCCGACGTGCTCAAGAAGATGCGCCGGGGCTACGGGGAGAAGCAGGTACGCGGGCTGGTGCGAACGCTTCGAGATCCGGCACGGGTGGGCGATGCCCACATCTGGCTGCGCACGACCATGCTGGTGGGGCACCCGGGCGAGAGTGAGCAGGCGTACCGACGGCTGTACGACTTCATCGCCGAGGGGGAGATCGATCACCTCGGCGTGTTCCCGTGGTCACGCGAAGAGGGGACCGTCTCGGCGATGCACCCTGGCCGTGTCGACGAGGAGCGAGCCGCCGAGCGTGCCGCCGAGCTGATGGAGCTCCAGACAGGGATCCGCACGCGCAAGCACGCCGCGTTGGTCGGTCGTACCCTCGACGTGTTGGTCGAGGGGCCCAGTGCCGAGCACGAGTGGTTGCTCGATGGCCGACACGAGGGTCAGGCCCCGGAGATCGACGGCGGTACCATCCTCACCAACGGCGAAGCGCCGCGCGGTGCGATGGTGCGGGCGAAGGTCGTGCAGGCGGGAGCCCACGACTTGGTGGCCTCGCTCGATCTCGATGTCGAGCCGGACGAGACGGCCGACCCGCTCGTGTGAGCGCGGGCGCTGCCGGCGACGCGCACCCCGTTCGCGATGCGGGCGACGACCACCGGGGCGGTCGACCGTGTGGTTTTCCGAGCGATTGCGGGGCGATGCCCATCACGTCTCTTTGCTCGGGGCTCGCGCGTGTGGGATGCTTTTAGACCGCTCGGCTCTTTCTCTCCGAACGCGCGAAAAACGCACTCTCTGCCTCTCTGGAGCCACCGTCATGTCATCCGCTTCTCTCAAGGACCTTGTCGAGTACCTGGCCAAGGCACTCGTCGATCAGCCCGACGACGTCGAAGTCGCCGAGATCGCGGGCGAACAGACCGTCGTTCTCGAGCTCCGTGTCGCCAAAGAAGACCTCGGCAAGGTCATCGGCAAGCAGGGCCGCACCGTCAAGGCCATGCGCGCGATCCTCTCCGCGGCATCCTCCAAGGTTCGCAAGCGAGCCGATCTCGAGATCCTCGAGTAGCGTGACCGCCGGGGTCGGCCGCTGCCCCTGGGCGGAGACTCCGCGTCGCCCGACGAGGCGCCGATGAGCGAACAACCGGATCGAGAGGCGGAACCCCCGCCGCTTGTGCTTGGCTACGTCGCCGGAGCGCATGGGGTGCACGGGACCGTGCGCGTGCACCTTCACGATCGAGGGTCCGACGCGCTGGCGTCGGGTCGTCGGGTCACGCTGCGCCCCGAGGGCGGCGCGGCCGTCGAGCACGAGATCGAGTCGGTCGCCGATGTCCCAGGCAAGCCGCAGCGTCGACGCGTCGGCCTGGTCGGGGTCGCCGACCGCAACGCGGCCGAGGCCCTGCGCGGCTGCACGGTGATCATGCAGCGCGATCAACTGCCGCCGCTGGCCGAGGACGAGTTCTACCTCGCCGATGCGATCGGGCTGCCCGTCGAGCGCGAGCGCGACGGCGCGGTGCAGTCGCTGGGGACGATCGTTGGCCTCGCCAGCAACGGGGTCCAGGATCTGTTCGAGGTGCAATGGCGCGACTCGGGCGGCCGTTCCCGGCCGTGGTTGCTGCCCATGCTGCCCGACCACGTGGTCGACATCGACGAGCACCGTGTCCGCGTCGATCTACCGCTGGGCCTGCTCCCCGATGGCCTGGAGGACCCCCAGTGACCGGGGACCAGCCCCGGCCATGCTGCTTCGAGGTGTTCACGCTGTTTCCCGGGGCCATCGACGGCTTCGTGGGCGCAGGCTTGCTCGGCAAGGCGATCGAGCGCGGTCGGGTACAGGTGCGCTGCACCGACTTTCGTCGGTTTGCCACCGATCGCCACCGCACCGTCGATGACACCCCGTTTGGGGGTGGTGCGGGCATGGTGATGACGCCGGGTCCCGTCGTCGAGGCGATGGAGCATGTCGCCGCGGAGCGGGGTGCGTTCCACCGGGTGCTGCTCACTCCCTCCGCGCCGCGGTTCGACCAGCGCGTGGCCGCCCGGTTGGCCAAGCACGAGCGCATCGGCCTGCTGTGCGGACGCTACGAGGGCATCGATGATCGCGTGCGCGAGAACTTCGTCGACGAGTGCCTCTCGCTCGGCGATTTCGTGCTCGGCGGCGGAGAGGTCGCGGCGCTGGTGATCATCGAGGCGATCTCTCGATTGATCGACGGGGTCGTCGGCAACCCCCAGTCCGTGCATGCCGACAGTTTTGGTCGCGAGGGTGAGTCGGCCGTGCTCGAACACCCGCACTACACCCGCCCCGCACAGTTTCGTGGCCACGCGGTGCCCCCCGTGTTGTTGGCGGGCAATCACGAGGCCATCGCACGGTGGCGACACGAGCAGGCATTGGGTCGCACGTGGGCGCTGCGACCCGACCTTCGGGTATCGCGGCGGCTGGGCCCCGAGCACCCCATCTATCTCGCCGTGCCACCGTCGGCCCGCGCCAACGCGGCGCAGCTGACCGCGGTCGCGCGGGATCACGGCGTGGCCGGCCTCATCGTGGTGGGCGAAGATCCCGACCAGCTGCCCGCGTGGTTGGCTGCCACCGAGGGTCGCGCGTCCGTGGCGGTGTTGCCCGACGGGAAAGCCTTGCGACGGCGGTTTCGGCGCGGAGCGGCGGGTCCGGCCCACTTCGTCGCGCTGGCCTCGGGGGTGGACCCTGGATATCCGGCGGCTCCCTGCACGCATGTCGAGCATCTGCTCGACCTCCTGAGCGAAGACGCGGGAGATCGCCCCTTGGGCCCGCTGGTGTTGTGGCTCGGCGGGCCACGACCTCCTGGGGTGCCGTTCCACGCGATCTACGCACCCAAGGCGGACGATCTCACGTCGGGGCCGGCACTGGCGGTCGCTCAGGGGCTTGCACGCCGCGGCGCGATCGCCCAAAGTCCCGAACCCGTTCCGGGCACGGCCACCCTGGCCGACCTCGCGTTGACGCAGCTGCGAAAACCCGGGTAACAACGCCCGCCTTCGCCCCGGCAAGGACCCCGCCATGAGCTACACGTCTCCCACCATCGCGGCCATCGAGCTTGCCCACCTGCGCAACGACCTTCCCGAGTTCCGGGCCGGCGACACCGTTCGCGTGCACGCCCAGATTTCCGAAGGCGGCAAGGAGCGCGTGCAGGTCTTCGAGGGCGTCTGCATCCATCGCAAGCGTGGTGGAGCGCGTGGCTCGTTCACCGTTCGCAAGATCTCCCACGGCGTTGGTGTCGAGCGTGTCTGGATCGAGTCGTCGCCCCGCGTGGTGAAGGTCGAGCTGGTCAACCGCGGCCAGGTGCGTCGCGGCAAGCTGTACTACCTGCGAGCGCTGCGTGGGAACGCGGCCCGTATTCGGACCAAGCTCGGCAGCTACGGCTCCGCGGGGGCGACCAAGAAGAAGCCAGCCGCTGCGACCAAGCCTGCCGCCGAGTCCACCCCGGAGTAGCGCCGAGGTGGCACGGCCACCGCGTCCGTCGACCCGCGCACGAGGGCGGGCCGCCGAGCAAGCGGTGGCCGAACACTTGGAGGCCCATGGCCTCCGCATCATCGAACGCAATGTCGAGATCGGCGGGGCCGAGCTCGACATCGTTGCGTGTGAAGACAGCGACGACGGGCCGTCTGGCTACGTGTTCGTGGAGGTCCGCAGTCGGGCGTCCAGTCGCCTGGGGTCGCCGCTGGAGACCGTCGGCCGCGACAAGCAGCGACGCATCGTTCGGGGCGCGACGGCCTGGCTGATGGCGCACGGGCTGTGGGAGCGGGTCGAAGTTCGCTTCGATGTCGTGGCCGTCGACATCGCCGACGGTGGGGGGCCGCAGTGGATCCGCGGCGCGTTCGAGGTCGACGGCTGATACCCACGAAAAAGGACGAGCGCCGTACCCGAAGGCACGGCGCTCGTCGCAAAAACTCGTGGTGGCCGCGGGCCGCTCAGGGCTTGTTGCACGCGTCGGAGGGCACGATGCCCTCACCGGTGCAGCACCCCTCTTGGGTACCCGACGAGCACTTGACGTCGATGTCGGAGGTGACGCCCAGGTCGTCCTCGCAGACACACAGCTTCTCGCAGCAGAACTTGCCCAGCGTCTGGATGCGCGCGCACTGGAAGCCGCCCTTGCAGGACGTGTCGTCGGCGACCACCTGGCTGGTGATGCCTCCGTCCTGGCAGTCGGCATCGTTGCTGCACTTCTTGGAGCACATCGACCGCTCGAGCACGTAGTCGACCCGCAGGCGGCACACGCCCGTGTTCGACTCGGTGCTGGTGGCCACGCACTCGAACTTGTTCTCGGCCGGATCGACGTTGCAGGCGACGTTGTCACCGACGGTGCAGTCGATGTCGAGCGCCTCCGCCTCGTCGGCGTAGACGCACAGCAGGTCGTTGCAGGCGAGCGCGGGGAAGGTGACGAGCTTGCTCTCGGGCGGCTCGACCTGACCGTGATTACAAGGAGCGCCCACGTCGCCCTTGCGGCAGCCGACCGAGAGCAACAGCGCAGCAGCACCGAGTCCGATCAAGGTCCGCGAGGAGAACGTCCGCGACAAAAGCTGGAGTGCTGGCATCGAAAACTCTTACGGGCGCTTTTGGAGTCGACTCTAGACGAGCCCCGAGGCGCGACCCGCCCCCGGGATCGCCGTTCAGTGGGCGCTCTTCCCAGGTCGGACGACCCGGATGACTGGCATCGTACACGGCCCACGCACACGGTCAAGGACGCGCTCCAAGGCCCAGGTCGGTCCGCGTACGGGACTTTCGTAGGGTGATCACGCGGCGGCTGCGGCGGCGTGGCGTTCCGACCCACGCGCGGGACATCGATCCGCGACCTTGCGCACGATCTGTAAACCACGTCGCGCTTGGGTCGGTCATCGATCGTCGTCGGCGGGAGCCGACCGACGATCTGCACGCCCGTTCTCCGTCCCGGGAACCCGGCTGGGGTGTCCGGCGTGAGACGATCGGTCGTCGTGTGACCGCCGTTGTATCCGCCTTCGTCGAGTACGCCGCAGTGCCTCTAAAACGCCCGTTCATGGTCTGCCGCCCACCCGCGCCCGCTCTTGCGACCAGCCGCATCGCGCTGGTAAGGTCCGAAGCCATCTAATGCAGGGTCTGTACCCCGTGCACCCCATCTCGACCCAGCGCCGCTCGGGTCCCGATGTCGTCGAACCCAGAGCACTCGTCTTCCGTCATCGCGTCGGCGTCCACCACCATGGCCGACCTGATGTGATCCGCTAGGACCCGGTTTTCCATGATCCAGCTGACCCAGCGTCTCCGTCGGCGTTCCTCCTTGCTCTCTGTCGTTCCCGCGTCCGCGCTGGGGCTGATGTTGCTCGCCGCTCCGACGGTCGACGCCGCCGACGGTCCGCCGCCGCCGCCCCCCCCCGGAGGTGAGCCCGCCAAGGAAGACCCCGTCGCCGGGGCGCCCGCACCTCCGCCGGCGCCGCCCACGACGGTTGCACCCGCCGGGTCACCGATGGCGCAGGGCGAGGCCGCCTACAAGGCCGAGGACTACGAAGGCGCTGCCATCCAGTTCCACAAGATCGCCGACGGGGAGATCCCCGGCGACGTGCCGCGTGGCCAGTTTTGGCTCGGCAAGGCCCTGTACAAGCTCGGGTTCTACTCGGCGTCCCTGTCGGTCTTCGACGAGATCGTTCAGGCCGGCCCGTCGCACCCGTTCCACAAGCTCACGCTCCCGTGGCTCGCATCGCTGTCGCGCGAGCTGCCCGAGGGCGCCGAGGTGCTCCAGAAGGTGGGTACCTACAAGCCCACCGACCTCGAGTCCGAGGAGTTCGACGAGGTTCGGGACGAGCTGTACTACCTGCTGGGCCGCTTCTACTACGAGAAGGCCGACCTGGCGCAGGGCATCGCGCTGCTCGAGCAGGTGCCCAAGAACAGCGACTACTTCATCCCGGCCAAGTTCTTCTTGGGGATGGCCTACACCCGCGACTACAAGGGCGAGCCCGCCGTCGCGGCGTTCAAAGAGGTCCTGTCCCGGTCGCAGTCGCTGAGGGAAGCGGCGGCCAAGGACAAGAAGAAAAAGAAGAAGGTCAAGGTCAAGGGCAAAAAGGGCAAGAAGGCCAAGCGGGGCAAGAACAAGACCTCGATCGAGCTGTCGTTCGAGCAGGAGATGCGTCAGTACGAGCACCTCGCTCGCCTGGGCCTCGCCAACATCTTCTACATGGTCGGCAAGTTCAATACGTCGATCTACCACCTCGACAAGGTGCCGCTGGAGTCCGCCTACTTCCTCGATGCCGTGCACTGGGCCGCCTGGGCCGAGTTCCGGATGGTCGAGGTCGACGAGGACAACGCCAACCGCCACTACCAGCGGACGCTGGGCTATGTGCACACGCTCAACGCCCCGTTCTTCGAGGACTATCTGTACCCGGATTCCCTCAAGCTCAAGGCGGTCACCTACTACTTCAACTGTCGCTACGACACGGCGAAGTACACCGTTGACGAGTTCGATCGCCGCTATCCCTCCACGCAGAAGGATCTCCAAGGCATCTTGGAGCAGGCGCCGGAGGACTTCCAGCTGTACGACCTGGCCCTCAAGATTCGCAACGAGGAGTCGGGCCTCGATCCGTTCGTGGAGCAGGTGGCGCTCAAGGCCCTGCAAGACAAGCAGCTGGGCAAGTACTTCGCGTACGTCACCGAGCTCGAGCGCGAGATCGATCTGTTCGAGGACATGGCCGCCGGCTTCAAGAACGCTGGCGTCGGCGAGCGGGTCACCGAAGACCTCGACCTGTCCCTGTCGCAGGCGCGAGAGGCGACCGGCGCCGAGGCCCGCAGCCGCATCACGGGCATGATCAAAGAGATCAGCGACCTCAAGATCGAGATGATCAAGGTCAAGTACGAGATCCTAGAGAAGCGCAAGCAACAAAAAGGTCTCGAGCAGTACCCGCCCAAGCCTCAGAAGCCCAAGATCGACGCCGAGCACGAGATCTACAAGTACAACGGCGAGTACTGGCAAGACGAGCTCGGCTACTACCGGTACGAGGTCACCAGCATCTGCAAAGATTGACGATTAACGCTTGATTCGGATCGGCGGAGCCAGCGCGCGTGCTCCGTCGATTCGGTGCCGGATTTCGGGAGGGGTCCGGCGCGTGGGATGGCAAGCGCGACCGTGTTCGCGGTCAACCGAAGAGGTGAGAGATCCATGACGACGTCCAGCAGCCCCAACCCGGTCGGCTTCCGTAGCCTCCGCCGTCGAGCCCGAACCCTCGGCATCCTCAGCGGAGTGCTGGGGGCGCTCTTGCTTTGCGCTCCCACAGCTGGCCATGCGGAGGACCCCGGAGCAGTCCGGTACGACCGCAAGTCCGGCAAGGTCAAGACCAAGGCCACCCTCGACACCAAGTTCAAGAAGGCGCAAAAGGCGGCCGAGAAGCGGAAGAAGTCTTCCGTCGACATGTTGTCGGCGACCGACTTCGCCAAGCGCAAGAAGGCCGCGGCGCGCGAGGTTGCCGATGACCAGATCGAGCTGATGAAGGCGCTGCTCAAGGAGGCCGGTCCCACCAGTCCGGACTTCCCCGAGTACCTGTTCCGCCTCGCCGATCTGTACCTCGACAAGAAGGCCTACTTCGACCTGCAAGCCGGCGCCCTGTACGACCAGATCTACGCGGCGGAGGACAAGGGCAAGAAGGCCGAGGCCAAGCAGCTCAAGCAGCGCCAGAAGAAGTTCGAGAAGCAGTCCAAGGAGGCGGGTGCCGAGGCGGTCAACGTCTACAGCGCGCTGGTCAACAAGCCGCAGTACTCCAAGTACAAGCGGCTCGACGAGGCCCTGTACTTCTACGCCTTCGAGCTCGGCCAGCTCGAGCGCGAGAGCAAGATGCAGGAGGCCTACCTCCGGCTCATCCGCGAGTACCCGCAGAGCAAGTACATCCCCAACGCGTACTTGAGCTTCGCGGACTTCTACTACAACAAGAGCCAGATCTCCGAGGCTCTGCAGCTGTACCAGAAGATCGTCGACGGCTTCCGCGACAGCCCGGTCTACGCCTACGCCCTGTACAAGATGGGCTGGTGCTACCTCAACCCGGTCGGCACCGCCGAGCCCGAGTACGAAAAGAGCCTCAACAAGTTCGTCGAGACGGTCAAGGCGACCCTCGAGGGGCGCGCGGGCTCCGAGGCCAATGCCAAGCAGCTGCGACGCGACGCCCGGCGCGACATGGTCAAGGCCTACGTCCACGCGGGCAAGCCCTCCAAGGCATGGGAGTTCTTCACCAAGGTCGGTAACGGCCCGAAGAAGTCCGAGAACATGTCCCGCAAGATGATGGAGCTGCTCGCCGGCGCGTACTTCGGCGAGGGCATGTACGTCGAGAGCAGTTCGACCTACAAGAAGCTCCAGAACGAGTACAGCGGCGATCCGCTCGAGTGTCAGTGGCAGGCCGCCGTGGTGGTCAACGCCCTGGCCTCCGACAACAAGAACATCCAGTGGAAGGAAACCAAGCAGCTCGGCAGCTACTGGGAGAGCTACAAGGATTCCAAGTTCAAGAAGTCGGTCAAGAAGAAGTGCCGCGACGAGGCTCGCGACACGATGATCCAGATGGCGACCGTCTGGCACGACGAGGCCGAGAAGACCCGCACCCCCGACACCTATGCGCTGTCGGAGGATGCCTACCGCGCGTTCATGGACTTCTTCCCGAAGGACAAGGACGCCTATGAGATGAACTACTACTACGCCGAGCTACTGTGGGCTCAGGCGAGCAACAAGTACAACGCCAAGGACCGCAAGACCCAAGAGGAGGGTCTCGCCAAGTTCAAGACGACGCACGACGCATTCGTGCAGGTTCTGGAGCGCAAGCCCGACGGGAAGTACACGCAAGACGCGGCGTACGCCCAGATGCTCGCGATGAAGAACTATCTCGAGTACGACGAGACCGGCGGCCGCGGTAAGGCCTGCAAGATGCAGATGGACGGCACCTGCATCTACCGCGAGAAGAAGCAAAAGAAGAAGAAGGTCAACAAGGACACCAAGACCGACACGGCGCTGGAGTTCCCCGAGTCGGCGTACACCGAGCAAGAGGAGAAGATGCTCGGCGCGTACGACGTCTACCAAAAGTACGTCAAGAAAAAGGACGACAAGGAGCTCCCCAAGATCCAGTACCACCGGGCCAAGATCATGATGGCCCACAACAAGTTCGACGACGCCAAGCCCATCGTCATCGAGCTGGTCGAGAACTTCGACGGCACCATCTACTCCGCCTGGGCGGCCGCGATGTTGATCGACCTTCTGACGATCAAGTGGTCCGACGGCAAGAACTCGCCCGAGCAGACGATTGCGGCCAGCGACGAGCTCGAGAAGTGGGCGCTCGCCGTCCAAAAGAAGAAGCTCTACAAGCACAAGGAGTCCGAGGCGATTCGCACCGCGGTTCCGACGTTGCTCGCTGGCATCCGCTGGAAGAAGGCCGAGGCGTACCAGGAGCAGGGGCGTCAGGGTGATCGCGAAGGCTTCGTCCGCTGTGGCGAGGAGTACGCGGACATCTACAACGACTACGACGAGCACGACCGCGCCGATACGTTGCTGTTCAACGCGGCCCGCTGCTTCGAGGCCGCCTACCTCATGGGTAACGCGGTCAAGGCTCGCAAGGAGCTGCTGAGCGAGTTCCCCGACAGCCAGCACTACCAGCAGACGCTCAAAGAGGTCGGCCTCAACTACCAGGCCATCGCGTTCTATGGTCAGGCGGCGGAGCGCTTCGAGCAGTACGCGGACAAGTACACCAAGGACGAGTTCTCCTCGACGGCGCTGCAGAACGCGTATCTGTTCCGGCTGGGACTGGGCGACGAGGAGAAGGCCGAGGAGAACCTCAGCCGCTACGAGGGTCTGTACAAGCGCAAGGATCCGAAGACCGCCGCGAAGATCTTCTGGTCGAAGCACGAGCTGCTCGACAGCGACGCGCAGCGGTTGTCACACGCCAAGAGCTACATCAAGACGTACGCGAACAAGGGCGGCGTCGACCGTCGGGTGGTGGCCGAGGCTGCGATCGGGCAGATCCTGTGGCGGCAGTCCTGTGAGAAGGAGCTGCTGTACGACTCCTGCTTGACCGTCAAGCGCAAGAAGGCCACCGCGGGCGAGGAGACCCGCAAGAAGGCCACCCGTCTGCGCAAGAAGGGCAAGAAGAAGAAGAACGACGTGCCCAAGTTCTGCGGCAGCGCGACCCATGGCCTCATCACGGTCCATCGGCGCGACTCCAAGAAGGCCGCCGAGGCGCAGGGACACTTCTCGACCGCCATCAAGCTGACGAACAAGAAGCCGAACATCCCCAAGGAGGACTCGGAGCGGATCGAGGCCTACAAGAATGCCTGGGGCATGTCGATGGTCTATCAGGCCGACCAGAAGTACGAGGAGTACCTCCGGCTCAACATTCCCGACGAGCTCGAGTTCAACGTCGAGCCGTGGAAGAAGGACTCCGGCATTCCGCAGTGGGAGCGCCAGTACAAGAAGCAGGCCGCGAAGCGGGAAGAATCGCTCAAGCGCTTCAAGGAGTTCTACGACGCCAAGCTGGCCGTCGGCGGCGAGCTGATCGAGGCCTACGCCAAGGTCAAGGGCACCGGTAGCCCCTACTGGGTGCTGGCTTCTGCGGCACGCACCGCGGTGCTCTCGCAGAACTTCGCCGATCAGCTGTATCGCGCCGAGGTGCCCAAGAGCATCAAGACGGACGACCAATACTTCGGCTACTGCGACGCCCTGGCGGACTACGCCGAGGGTCCGGAGAAGCTCGCGGTGCAGGCCTTCACGTACTGTCTCACCAAGTCCACGGAGTTCCAGTTCTTCAACCAGTTCTCCCGCATGTGCGAGGAAGAGCTCCAGCAG
>JAHZJA010001106.1 GCA_022601155.1 Deltaproteobacteria bacterium
GACCTGGATTGGCCACGCTCACCTGGGCTTGGTTCGGCGTAGGATGGGCGCTCTGGCCGAGGCCGAGGCCCGCTACCGTACCGCGATCGAGATCATCGAGACCGAGTACGGGCCGTTGCACCCCGACCTGTTCACGCTGCGCGGCAACCTGGGCAATGTGTTATTCGACCGAGGGCAGCGCAAGGCGGCGCTCCAGCAATTCGAGCGGGCCCTCGAGGCCATCGACGGCGCATCCGAGCGAGACAATCTGCGGCGGGTGATGCTGCTGGTGCGGATCGGCGCCACGCACATGATGCTGGGTGAGCTCGATCAGGCCGAGCCCCGCTATCAGCAGGCCCTGGAGACGCTGCGGCGGATGGATGCGATGGGCGGGGTCATCGCCGCGGAAGCGATGCACAACTACGCGTTGCTCGAGCAGCGGCGTGGGCACATCGATCGTGCGGTCTCCTTGTACGAGGGGGCACTCGAGATTCGGCGTGAACTCGACGGTCAGCGGCAGGCCACGGTCAACACGCTGATCAACCTGGGCGTCATCGAGAGTGAGCGAGGCCGTCTGGAGCAGGCGGAAGCGTGGGCTCGCCAGGCGCTAGCCCTGGCCACCGAGCACTTTCCCGAGGCGGGCCCGGTGCGGGCTGATGCCGAGGGAGCGATGGGCAAGGTCTTGCTTCGTCGTGGCCGGCCCGAGCAGAGCCTTCGCCACCTGGAGCGCGCGCTCGCATCTCAGCGCTCGCTCGAGGCCCCGGCCCACGAGCGAGCCCGGTTGGTGCTGTGGATCGCCCGGGCGCGTACCGCCAACGACGAGGCCCGCGACCGCGTACGGCCCGCGGTCGAGGAAGCACTACGCGAGGTGCGTGCGATGCCCGAGCCCGATCGCAAGCTCGAAGGCGAGCTGGTCACGTGGATCGAGGGCGGTTCAGGCGTCCCCTGAGCTGCCGGAGCCCCGGCCGCGGGCCTGCTATCCTCGCGGCTGGTGGCCGAGACCTCACCCTCCGACTACGAGCTGCTCGCCGCGTGGCGGGATGGTGACGATGGCGCTGGCAACATCTTGGTGCAGCGTCACGTCGCGACGCTCTACCGGTTCTTTGCCAACAAGGTCAACGAAGGCATGGAGGACTTGGCGCAGCGCACGTTGCTCGCCTGCGTCGAGGCCCGCGAGCGGGTCGATCCGTCGCGTAGCTTTCGTGCGTACCTCCTGGGTATCGCGCGCAATCTGTTGATGCGGCACTACCGTCATGCCGTCCGCGATGCACGGGCCGATCGGCTGCAGAAGGCTTCGGTCGACGAGCTGGTGGGCTCGCCCAGCCGCGATCTGGCGGTCAAGCAGGAGCGCAAACTGCTGCTTCGCGCGCTGCGGCAGCTTCCCGTGGACGCGCAGGTCGTGCTCGAGCTGTTTTACTGGGAAGCGATGACCATCGCCGAGATCTCGGCGGTGCTCGAGAGCCCCGAAGGCACGATCAAGAGCCGGCTGTCACGGGGCAAGGCGGTGCTGCGCGACAAGATCGCCGAGCTTGCGACCGATGCGGCGGTGCGCGACACGACCCTCACGGAGCTCGAAGACTGGGCCCGGTCGCTTCGCGATCTGGCGCTGCCCGACTGATTGGAACGCGGGCTGAGGAAGGGGCCGTCGATCGACGGCATTGTCGATCGACGGCCCGATGAACATGACGAATAACGCGGCGCAGTGGCAGTAGGGAGGAATGAGACGCTCATGCCCCTCGTCGTCGTCGAGACCTGGTGGATCCCGTCTCGAGACCGTTCATTCACTGCTTACCGCGAGCGGGTGCGTTGGTTGCATCGACCGAGGAAAAAGATCGGCCGCCGCGAAACGGGTCGCCTGGGGGCTGGATGACGGTGCGTAGGGCCCATGCGAGCACCGCGGCCGCGTGTTCTCGGCGCGCCGCCATCGATGGTCGGCCCGACGCTGCGCGCTGATTGTCGTGCACCAGGCTGCGCAGACGCGCGGGCACGAGGCCTCGCTGTCGGACCCAGTGCTGGTCGTCCTCGGCCAAGACCGTCATCGAGCCGATCCACTCGAACAGCTCGCGGTCGAGCGCCATTGGCGACAGCTCGGGATCGTGCACCACCAGCATCAGGCTGCGGGTGTGCCCGATCCAGCGGCGCAGCCCAGGGGGCAGCGCTGCGACTCCGGGGGGCAGTGCGGGAGGCTCTGAGAGGTCCGGCGTGCGCAAGCGTCTGCGCAGCGTGTGCAGCAGGCCGATCCACCCCCATCCCAGGAGGCCGCCCGTGATCGCGAACGCGACGACCGGGCCCACGCCGCTGTCGCTCCACAGCCATAGCGACGTGGTCGCGACCATCCCGATCAGCCACACCACGGACACCGTCCCGAGGATGGACAGGCTGAGCAGATAGCCGAGCGTGAAGCCGGTCGTGAACCGCCTGGGATGCCATGACAGCGGCGGATGGCGGGGGGCAGCGGTGGGCGGTGCCGAGCGGTCGGGGCGACTGGGAACCTCCGGTACGCTGCAGATGGTCGCTGCCCCCACGATTGAAGTGTGGATCATGGTTGCCCACGGCGCTCCTCTTCGTGCGCCGCGTGTGCCCATACGGGACCCTACGGTCCCGGATCTGGGGTGGGTCCACGCGCTCGCGGTGGTCGCAGTGTGCCGGGTCGCGTCAGGTGGGACATCAGAGCACCGACGAGCACGACGGGTATCAGGGCCACCGCCACCGCGCCGACCAAGCGCAACAGCAGCACCGCCGCTGCGGCTGCGATGGTGCCGATGTGGCCACCTCCGGCCAGCAGGGCTCCTGCGACACCGTGGTCGACCAGCGCAGGCAAGGCCCATGCATGGAGCACGAGGCCCAGCACCAGCCCCACCCCCAGCACTCGAGCGCGTCGGGAGCTCATGGTGCGCTCCAGGTCGCGGCCGGCCGAGCCGTGAGCATCGCGAACATCAGCGCATCACCCAATGGCCCACCCAGCGCGAAATTGCGGGCGCCGTCGCGATCGATCGGCGCGCCGAACAGGGTCGCGGTGGCGAACAGCGCTTCGAAGGTGTCGCGGTCGTCGTGGATGCGGCTACCGGCCAGTGAAAACCCCGTCGATGAGATACTCACGCCCAGGACCACGGGGCCAGAGTCGATATCGCCGCGGCCATCGACGCCCGACGGGTACTCGCGCATCGTCCCAAACCCCAACACGTCGCGACGAAGCTGCTGCTGCGCGCGGTACAGGGCGAGCGACACGGCTTCGTCCCAAAACGAAGTGAAGTAGACGGCAAGGGCTGTCCCCGAGCCACGAGGCCCGTCGACCCACCGCCCCGAGCCCGGGTCGACGCTCTGGACGAGCAGTCCCGTCGAGGAGTCTTGGAACCGGACGATGGCAAGGCGGGCCGTGGCGAGCGCGGCGCGGTGGTCGGCCCCCGCGGTGCGCTGGTGCAGGGCCAGGGCGCCGAAGATCGCGGTGTTGTCGACGGGGTAGGTCTCGCCCGGGTACGTCTGCACCAGCCCGATGGGGGACCGCTCGATGAGCGCGGCGAGATGATCCGAGATGCGATCGTGGAGATCGGCGTAGCGTGAGTCGGGGTCGAGCTTGCGGTGCACCCCGAGCAGCAGGTCGAGGTAGCCCAGGTACGCCGCGTGGGCGCGCGGTGAGCCGAGATCCTCCAGCGGGTCGTGCCTCCAGGCGTCGCGGTCGAACACCCGCACCCGCTCCGACAACAGCTGGTCGATGCAGTGCTCCATCGCTCCGACGTACTCGTCGCGCCACGCGGGGTGGGCGATGGCGCTGTGGCCATAGCCGAGCCCCGCCATCAGGTAGGTGCCGAACAGCCACTCGCCATCGAAGCGTGCGCTCCCGGTGAGCAGGGCGGTGGCGGTGAGCTGGCCGTGTCGCCAGTGGTCCACGCCGGTGGCCATGGCCCGCAACGACGGTGCATCGTCAGCCCACACCGTGGCTGCGTTGCGGCTGCACCACGTCGAGGGGAGTAGCCGTAGCGAAAGCACTGCCACCAGCGCGAGCACGCCACGTCGGAGCCAGGGTCTCAACCCCTGCAACATGTCCTGTGATCGTGACCGCTGCCACCTCAGTTGGGGTGGTTGGTCGCGACGGTGGGGCGACTGGTCGCCGCCCGTGCTGAGCTGTCATCGTCGGCCAGGTCTCTCACCGCCGACGGGTGGCGACCGACGGACGACACGCGGCCAGGACAGCGCGATCCTCGTCGTGGGTGCCGAACCGGTCGGCGTGGGCTGGCCGACGCTCGGGCTACACCCAGCCGGAAGCTAGTCTCGACTTTGGCGGTTTTACCTGGGCCACAACGCCGTAAGCGGCAGCTGCCTGGCGAGGCTGCGCTTCGAAGGCGCATCGGGTAATGCGTCGAGGAGCTAAAACACTGCGACAGCGGTCGGGGGCGGCTTTTTGGCGCGTGGAAAACCGCCAAAGTCGAGGCTAGTAGGCGATGCCCAACCGACGGTAGATGAAGCCCAGGAGCCAC
>JAHZJA010001107.1 GCA_022601155.1 Deltaproteobacteria bacterium
ACCGCCTTGCCGATGACCTGACGCTCGCCGTCCCAGTTGCCTTCGAATCCGCAGTGGCTGCCTCGCTCGATCCGCAGCCGTCCCTTGCGGTCGAGCGAGCGCACCAGATCGGTGTGATGCGTGGGAGCTCGTGCGCCGTACAGAGGCTGGCACCGATCGTCATGCAGCGGCGGTGCGATCGTCACCGCGGTCGTCGTCCGGCGGCTCAGATCGAGCGCCGCGATGCCCATCGGGCCCGAGTAGTAGAGCGCAGCGTGGTCGGCCGACAGCGCGGCGTTGCCAAAGTCGGCGCCGGCTTCCCGGTAGAGCGCAATCGGAGGGAGCAGGCCATCGCAAGCCACCAACCACAGGGTGCCGCCGGGTGCATTGCCTTGGTTGATGCGACGACGAGGCTTGTCCGCGACCAGCACCGCGTCGCTGCGGTACGGCCACACGGCCAGACGCGGCAGGCGAAAGTGGCGGTCGCGAGAAAACGACAGCGCCTGGGCGTGGCCATCCACCACCAGCTGGCCCGCATCGTCGAGCTCGGGCTTGCAGGCGGCCTTGGCCACGGCAGGTTGGTACGGAGGTGGGGTGGGGGTCCGACTGTGCAGTCGCGCCGTCGGGATCGGCGCGGGGTCTGGAGTCTCGGGCGCTGCCGCCTCCGCCGCGATTGGCGCTGGATCGGTCGGAGGTGCTGAGCTGGTGCCAAACAGCCCCTGTGGCCAGCTACACCCACTCAGCAGCGAGAGCAGCAGCCATGGTCCCCAGTGGAGGCCCCGCGAGTTGCGCGACATTCACCGACATAGACGTACATCATGTGCCGGTTCTTCCCAACCGGGCAGGAAATCCTTGGGATGTCGCAAGAGCGCAACAACAGTGGAACCGATCACCACACTCGCTCGTTTCTCTAGTCGCATGCGACACGGACACGGGGCTGCAGTTGCGACTATGGTTGGTCTTTGTGCCTGGAGCCCGGCGGCGGTCGCCTGTGGCGGCAGCTCGGGAATCTGGGCGCTGGGGATGCTGGCCTATCCGTTGTTGGTGATCTTCTTGCTGTCACTCATCGCGTTGTTGTCGATGCGTGGGGCCAGCCAGGCCTTCGGCCGGATGCGCAAGGCGCGACCGGGCGGCGCGATGCGGGCTGCCCACATCGGCACCGGCGTGTTCTATGTCGGCTCGATCATCACCACCGTGGTGTCGGGTGGACTGATGCTCGCGCTCGGGTTGCTCGCGCTGGCCTGAGTGGCGCGCGGCGGCTCGGCCCGGGCGCCGTAGTCCCCGCTCGGCTCAGCCCTCGGGGGCCGAGGTCGCCGCGGCCTGGGCTGCGGCATTGGATGCTCCCGAGGCCGCGATGCCAGCGGCTTGGCCGGCGAGCAAGAACGGGAGCAGCTGCTGCATGTAGCGGCTCGCGGTCGACAGCCCCGTCGGTGCGACCACGATCCGATCGCCGGGGCGCAGCGAGATCCGATCGTCGACGAGCAACGCCTCTTCGAGCGACAGCGTGTACACGACCGGTCGCGCATGGCCGCCGCGGAGCACGGCCAGCTCGCGGCGCGCACGAGCCGGGGTGGGCCCACCGGCGGCGGCCAGTGCCTCCGCGAGGCTCAGCCGTCCGCGACGCATGGCGACCACCCGTGGCTGCATGACCTCGCCAAGTACGTAGACTTGCTGGCCGCTGTCGTCGGGCACATAGACGAGGTCGCCGCCCTGCAGCCGCATGTTGCGAGCCAGGTCGCCGCGATATACGACGTCCGCCACGTTGATCGGCAGCAAGGCGCCATCACGCACGACCGAAGCCGCCTCGAGGTCGGCCGCCTCGGCCGCGCCCCCGGCCAGCGCCAGGGCATCGAGCAGGGTGGTGGTGCCGTCGGCCGCAAACACCCCGGGTGAGCGCACCGCTCCCAGCACGTAGAACCGCTGCGACGCATAGCGCCGGACTTCTACGGTGACCTGCGGATCCACCAGGTAGCGCGCCGCTTCCTCGGCCAGCCGCTGGCGCAGCTGCTCGAGCGTGAGACCTTCGGCGTCGATGGCTCCAAACACCGGAAGGTGGACCGCGCCGTCGTCCTGCACGGTGGTGCCGGCAATCTCCCCCAAGTTCACCCGCTGCGAGCTCATCTCGGGGTGGTTCATCACGTACACATCGAGCACGTCGCGCTTGCCCAGGCGGTATGCGGGCGGCTCGGCGGGAACCGGTCGCTCGACCGTGGAGCGATCCACCGCGACGGGGGCGGTCGCACCATCGCCGACGAGGTCATCGAGGTCTCGCAGCTCGACGTCATCGTCTTGACCGCGGCGATCGTAGCGGTAGCGGGGGGTCGTGCACGCCGCGGCAACCACGAGGAGCCATAGCCCGAGCACCATGATGCTCCCCGGTCCGCCGACGGCCTCGCGGCCCAATGAGCGCCGTACCCTCGACCGCAGCGGGGGCGTCGGGTGCATGCGGGTCGCGCGCGCAACGCAACCGGGTCGTCGTGTTCGCCGAGCCATCGACCTCGAGGCAATTAGCACGCTGACATCCTGGTTCGCGACCACCAGCCGTCACGAGCGCGCCGGTGATCGTCCCAAACGCGGCGGCGCGAACGGGGCCAAGGGGCTCGACCGTCGACGCCGACTCGCGGCTGCGCGTCGCTTCTCGCCTTGACGCTGCCACGACTGCCCCTCATAGTGCGTGGCAGATGCGTTCGCATTGACAGTCAGCCCCCCGAGGGCCCCGGGCACGCCGGCCGAAGCTCTTCGCGAGACTCTGCGGCGTCACCCCCTGAAGTCAGCGTCGAAAGCACAATTGGCCGTGCACCTGGAGTAATGCCCCAGGCGGTTGTGGGTTCGAGCCCCACTCGACGCACTCCTGGGCCGGATCCGCCGGCCGGGTCGTTGACCCACTACTGCATCGTTCGCAGCGATTTGCCGCGGGGGGTGCTTGCCGCTCAGCTCGTGCATGCGGCCGCCGAGAGCTCCCCGGGGAACCTCCCCGTCGGGACCCGGGCGGTCGTGCTCGCCGCCGTCGACGAGGCTCATCTCGTGGACATCGAGCGACGTTTGCTGCGTCTGGGCATCCACCATCGTGCGATCCGCGAGCCGGATCCACCGTGGAGCGGTGCGCTCATGGCCGTTGGCCTGGCGCCCGTCGTCCACCGAACAACCGTGCGCACGGTGACTGCTCGCCTGCGCCTACTGCAATGAACATCATCATGAAACTCGACATCATCACCCTTCGTTCCGACCTCCACGCCCTCGAGCAGCGTATTCGTGCGCTCAAGCTTCCGCTGCGTCGCCCCTGGACGCACCCGATGGGCTCGGTCCAGGCGCAGCTGCGCCACGAGGCCGACCAAGCGACGGCGCTGTGCACCTTGCTCGCGTGGTCGCGGGGCCGTCTCCATCGCACCAATCCCCCGGCGCCGTGGCGCGATGCGGCGCGGGACTGTGGCAGCACCCAGCCCTGGGACGCGGTCGAGCACAATCGGTGCGTCGCGGCCCGGGTCGCACCGCGCTACACGAGCTCGTCGGCGGAGCCGTACCCGCCCGCGGTCGCGCCCGCAGTTGGGGCTCGTACCGCGCGCTCGTGAGCTGGTGTGGCGGGGACTTGTGGCAAACCGGCCCGCGTTCTACCGTCCTCGCGCTCATGCGCTACTCGAGAGCCTTCTTGCCTACGTTGCGGGAAAACCCCAAAGAGGCCAATACGGTCTCGCACGCGCTGCTGTTGCGGGCCGGCTACGTCCGGATGGTGGGTGCCGGAATCTACGAGTTCTTGCCGCTCGGGGTCCGGGTGCTGCGGCGAATTGCCGACATCATTCGCGAGGAGATGGACCGCGCTGGCGCCCAAGAGGTGCTGATGCCTGCCATCTTGCCGAGCGAGTACTTCAAGGAGACGGGGCGCTGGGACAAGTTCGGCCCCACCTTGTTTCGACTGCACGACCGCAAGACCGGCGACTATCACCTCGCGCCCACGCACGAGGAGATCATCACCGACATGGTGCGCCGCGAGATTCGCAGCTATCGCCAGCTGCCGATCAACCTGTACCAGATCCAGCAAAAGTATCGAGACGAGCCTCGGCCGCGTGCAGGTCTGTTGCGTTGTCGCGAGTTCCTCATGAAGGACGCGTACTCGTTCGACACCTCGGTGGAGGATGCGCGCAAGAGCTACGAGACGATGGAAGCGGCGTATCACCGCATCTTTGGGCGGCTGGGTCTCGAGTACCGAGTGGTGGCCGCCGACAGCGGGGCGATGGGCGGCAGCGGCAGCGCCGAGTTCCAGGTGTTGGCGCAAAGCGGTGAGGATGCGATCGCGGCGTGCACCAATTGCGACTACGCGGCGAACGTCGAGGTCGCGACCTCTGGCGATGTTCCCGATGCCTCC
>JAHZJA010001108.1 GCA_022601155.1 Deltaproteobacteria bacterium
AAGACGGTCGCTGGCAAGAAGAAGGCCGTGTGCGCGAAGACGGCGGCGTGCAAGCAGAAGGCCGTGGGCACGAAGAAGGCCGTGGGCACGAAGAAGGCCGTGGGCGCGAAGACGGTCGCGGGCAAGAAGAAGGCCGTGAGCGCGAAGACGGTCGCGGGCAAGCAGAAGGCTGCGAGCACGCAGGAGTCTGTGGGCACGAAGAGGGCCGCGGGCAAGCAGAAGGCTGTGGGGGCGAAGAAAGCCGCGAGCACGAAGACGGTCGCAGGCAAGAAGAAGACCGCGAACAAGAAGAAAGCCGCGAGCAAGAAGACGGCCGCGAGCAAGAAGACGGCCGCGAGCAAGAAGAAAGCCGCGAGCAAGAAGAGGACCGCGAACACGAACAATCCTGCGAGCAAGCAGAAGGCCGCCCGCAAGAAAACCAATTGAACACCCCGCGGAGGCGGGGGGCCTGCCGCGGGGCTGATGTCGATTGCGAAAGCTCGTGAGTCCGTCGTTCCCGGAAGCGCTTGGCCGTCCCCTCCCGTCTTTGTGCGGGGATTTGTCGGGGCGTGGGTGCCGTTGGCCGGGCTGTACGTTGAGGTGCGAAGCAGCGTCTCGACATCCAGGGAGTGACCGCTCGCCTCGATTCTATTCAGGGCCATGCACGATTTGTTGGCGAGGCTCACCACCTCTCCCGTCGTCTCGCCAGGGCTTTGTGGCAGCCCGAGGACTCCGTCGAGGGACGAGGGGGGTGCCAGCGACGCTGGCTGCGTCTAGATCGGCCGTCGCGAGCGCGATCGCGGCCGTCCGTATCACCCGTTCGTGGATTTGCTGCTTGCGTCGAGGGCCCTCAACGGAGACGCTCGTGGTCATGAACATGAAGCGGTCATGGCTTGGGTTGGTGGGCGTGATGGGGCTGGCTATCGGATGCGGACCGACGGTGGGCGTGGGCGGAGCCGAAGGATCGTCTTCGGATGGCACGTCGACGGGAAGGCCGACGACGGGGATGACGCGGGGGGTGACCGTCGGCGCCGACACGACCGCGGGCCGGGGCGGGAGTGGGACGACCTCCGCGGTCGATACGACCGCGGGCCGGACCAGCAGCGACAGCTCTGGCCTCCCGCCGGGTACGACCACGACCGAGACGACGGGCCCGGGGCAGACCGACTCTGGCAGCAGCGGTGAAGGGTCCAGCTCGTCCGGGGGCGGGTCGATGTTCATGTGTCCGCCGCAGGGCGGAGCCGCCTGCGCAACCCCCAATGAGTGCGCTTCGAATGCCTGCTGGGTGGTCGGCCCACTGGGTGGCGTGTGCTCGGAATGCGACGAGGATGCGGACTGCACCTTTGGCTGTGGCCACGGCAATCCGCTCAACGGGACCTGCGCGACGTGTTGCGACGGCTCGCTGGGATGCGGATGCGAGACGATCGCTGCATGCCAGGCGGGTCTGTCTTGCTCCGAGGTGATCAACATCCCCGGGATCATCACGGTCGCCGCATGTAGTGAGTGTGGGAACGATGGTGACTGCGGCGGTCAGCTGTGCTCCCCCACCTTCGACCTCGTCGCGCTCAGCGGTCACTACGAGTGCGTGGCCGCGTCGAGCCAGCAGATCGGCGACGGCTGTGAGGTGTCGGGTTCGGGCGACCAGCAGTGCGCATCGGGCAATTGCGCTCAGGCGTCGCTGATGGGCATTCCCGTGCTCGGCGTGTGTAGCGAGTGTGATTCGGATGCCGACTGCAACGGCGGCAGCTGCAACCCAGCCGAGGTCGCCCTGGTGGGCGCGAACCTCATGATCATTCCCGCAATGTGCGTGTGAAGATCGCCGCGCGCGAGGCCGGGCCCACGGCAACAGCGCGCACGGAGCCGGTGCCGTGGGCAGGAACTTCTGGTCGCCTCGTGCGTACAACGAACGACGACCACGTCCCATGCCTCGGTTTCACGACAAGCCCGGGGGCAAGGGCGGCGTCGCGGTGTCTCCGCACCGCAACGATCGCTCAGGCCTCATCGATATTCGCGCGCTCTCCTCGGTCATCGACGCCCAACGGACAGCCGTCCCGACCGCGTCTGCCAGCAGCGTTGCATTGCCTTCGTTCAACAGCCCGTGGGCCTACCAGGACA
The DNA here is from genome assembly GCA_022601155.1 of Deltaproteobacteria bacterium. Taxonomy (GTDB): domain Bacteria; phylum Myxococcota_A; class Polyangia; order Nannocystales; family Nannocystaceae; genus Paraliomyxa. The sequence goes on from JAHZJA010001108.1 coordinate 2,095, forward strand.
CGCGGCGGCCCGCGGCGACCCCCGCCGCGATGGCAGCCGTGCCGGCTCGTGCCCCTGCGCCGCTCAGCACCGACAACCGCCCGCTCTACGCGATGATCATCGGCTTGAGCGTGGCCGTCGCGAGCCTCGGCGTCTACATCCTGTTCCACGAGCCGCCGCGGGTGGTGATGAAGGCCGCGGCCACCCCCGCGCCGAGGGTCACCACCGAGGCTGAGCCGCCGCCGCCGAGTCGCGGCGAGGGGGCCGCCACGCTCGTCGCGGCGGCCGTCCCCGCACCCGCCGACGAACCGGCGCTCGCCGAGGCCAAAGAGGCGCCGGCGGCCGCAGAGGCCCCCACGGTCGAGGCCACCCGCAAGCCCGGGCGCACGCGCTCGCCTCGCGGCCGCACGCCGAAGCCGCGGCCAACGCCGACCAAGCCCCGCCGCGAGTCCAAGGGCGATGGCACCGTGCCGATCGAGTGTGTGCTCCACCCCGAGTCCAAGCAGTGCGGGGGCGGGGGCACCAAGACGCCCACCCCCGATGATCCCTCCAAGCCTCTGCCCGCGTCACCGTCCGCTGCCGCGACACGGGCTGCGATGGCCAAGGTGAAGTCCAACGCCAAGAAGTGCGGGCCTCGGCACGGGGCGTCCAGCGGCGACAAGGTCAAGGTCAAGCTCTCCGTGGTCGGCAAGACCGGGGTCGTCGACAGTGCCAATGCCATCGACGCCTACGCGGGCACCGCCCTGGGCCGCTGCGTCGCGGCAGCACTGTCCAAGGCCAAGCTGCCGCGCTTCTCCAAGCCACGCGCGGGCATCGTCTACAGCGTCCGCATGTAACCTGGCCTGGCCACGCGGGATGCCGCGATGAGGGCCGCACCCCGAACGGAGTGTGGCCCTTCCTCGTGGTTGGCGGAGCGTTCCAGTGCCCTCGGCACTGCACTGGGGTCCCGCGTCGACGAACTCCGTGGTGGAGACCGAAGTCGGCCGCAACTCGAAGACGTGCCCGTCGACGACCCCGATGTCGTACGACTCGAGCGTCTGTAGGTCGCAGTGCCCACGAGCGAAGGGCCGCACCCCCAACGGAATGCGGCCCTCGTGATCGTCGACGACCCGTTGCGGTCGTGAGTGCTACTGCGTGATCTGGACGTTGTCGACGGACAGGAGGGTGCCGTCGGTCGTGTTGTTGCGGAAGGCGACGTACACGTCCTGGTTCGTGAACCCAGCCGCAGCGAGATCGACCATCTGTGGCGTCTCGGCGTCCGCTTCGGCGGCGATCGTGAAGATCGGCGCATTGGCGGTGAACTCGGCGATGGTCGGCCCCGTCGTCGAGATGTAGACCTCGTAGCCATCCGGGTTGGCGGCGTCGGAGGAGGCGGCGACCCAGCTGAGGATCGATGCAGGGCCGAGGCTCACCTGCGGGCTGATGAGCCAGTCGTCCGCGGGCACGCCGGCCATGTCGTAGAACGAGGTGCTGGTCGCAGCCGGATTGCCGACGGTCACGAACTCACCCACGACCCAGGCGTCGTCGATCTGAATCGTCTGCGCCGCCGGCATGAGGCCGTCGACGTTGATGCGCGTCCAGCCCGGACGGAAGCTGCCCGAGCCGAAGTCCTCGTTGAGGACGAAGCCCTGGTCGTCCCACAAGCAGGCCATACCGGCACCTGCCGCGGTGCAAGTCATGCCGTCGGGGCACGTCTCGCCGTTGGCACAGTCGAGGTAGCAGGTGTTGCCGCCACCCAGGTCGCCGCAGGTGACGACGGAGGTGCCCGTCGCCGGGGCGTCGAGGCAGTCGGTCGCCGCGGCACAGCCCGTCCGGGTGCACGCCGCGGCGGTGCCGGCCTTGTTGTCGACGACGATGCAGCCGTCCTCCGAGGGACGGCATGTGATCTGCGGGTTGTCGACGCAATCGCCGTAGCCGACTCCGATCTGCTCGAACACGCACAACGCGTCATCGAGACAGAACATCCCATCGGGGCAGTCCTGCTTGGCGGAGCAGTCGAGCACGCACACGTCGGCGCCATTGACGTTGGAGCAGACGGCGGGTGCGTTGCCGGTGGGGGGGGCGGGCTGACAGGGGGTGTCGTCGGCACAGCCGGTGGTGCCACACCAGCCCACGAACTCGGTGCCCGTGTCGATGCACTCCTGGTTGGCACCCGAGTCGCACGAGCCCAGGTTGACGCAGTCCTCGTACTGGTCGAGCACCACACCGCACAGCTCGGGGCACAGCTCCGGCGTTGCTGCGGCACAGATGGCGTCCCATTCCGTGGAACAGCAAAATGGGTCTGCGGCACACACTGCATCTTGGCAGGTTGGGTCGTCGCAGCCGGCACTGCCATTGGCAGCGCAGCAGTCGGTCCCGACGTTCTCGCCGCCCCACACGCAGACGCTCTGGCCACCGAGCGGGCGGCACAGCATCCCGTCGGGGCAGACCCCGGCGTTGCAGTCGAGGAAGCACGAGCCACCGCCGTCGTCTCCATCGAAGTTGGCGCATGCATTGGTGACGCTGGTGCCCTCGGGGGGCAGCGGGCAGGCGCACGCATTGTCGCCACAACCCTGGACTGCACACCAGCCGAACGTTGGCTCGTTCGCGTCGTCGGTAACACAGGCCGAGCCCGCGGGGCAGTCGACCTCGAGGCACGGATCGTAGCTCCCGTCCTTGGTGCCGCACGTGATGCACGACGCCTCGCAGTCACAAGGGTCCGAGCCCTCGGGGCACAGACACAGCTCCTGCTCGCCACACTCGTCGGGGCACGAGGGCTCGGGCTCGGCGAAGCAGCCGGCACCCGGAACGCAGCACTGGCCCGCTTCGCACGCGGGCTCGCACACCATTCCACCGCTGGAAGAGCCCGTGTTGTCGGCGCCCGTGGTGCTGTCGGGATCGACGGTGGTTTGGGGAGGAAGGCCGGTGCTCGGGTCGCCGGTCGTCCCGGTGGCAGCGTTGTCGGTGTCAGCGGGGACGTCGTCGGAAGGACAGCCGCCCAGTGCCAACAGCCCCGTGATGAGCGGCACCGCCGCGTAGGTGAGTCTAGACATCGTGAATTGTTCCCTTCATGTCCCGTCACCGTGAGTGGCAGATCGGGGATGCCGACGAACGTAAGCTACTCGGCCCGTGCGTCCAACCCCTGTGGTGGCCGAGGCTTCGAACCCTTGCCGGGACGATCGTCATCGCGAGGAATCGAACGTTCTCGACGGTTTGGGTGGGTCCGTCGACGTCGTGTGATGTATGCCCGGCGGGTTTTCGTTCGCGTCGTGGTCGGTCGATCTTCGGTCGTGAGGGTGACGCTCGGCACGCCGCGGATCGACGCAGATGGATCCGGCTTGCACCGGTCTCGTGGTGCGGGGCGGCTTGGCGGGGTAGGGGCGCTGGGCTATCGTCCGCGCATGCGCATCGGGGCGTTCCAGTTCGACGTGGGCCTGGACGAGGTCGCCGCCAACCGTCGTGCGGTCGAGGAGGGGCTCCGCGAAGCGGCCGCCCAAGGGTATGGGTTGGTGGTGCTGCCCGAGATGTGGCCAACGTCGTTCGTCACCAACACGGGGCCACAGCTCGAGCGGGCGGTCGCCGACAGCCTCGCGGCGGTGGACTGGCTGGTGGCGCTCAGCGGTGAGCTGTCGATGGTGGTCTGTGGCACCGCCTTCTGCCGTCCTGATCCGGCGGCGGCGCCGACCAACCGGCTCCACATCTGTGACCAAGGCCGCTTGGCGCTGTCGTACGACAAGGTCCACCTGTTCTCGCCCACCGCCGAGCACGAGACGTTCCTCGCGGGTCGGCAGGCACCAGGCACGGCAGAGACCTCCGCAGGGCGGATCTCTGGTGTGATCTGCTACGACCTTCGGTTTGGCGACATCACCCGCGTGCCGACGGGCGATGGGGTGCAGATCATGGTCTGCCCGGCGCAGTGGCCCAGCCCTCGTGCGGCTCACTGGCGGGCGCTCGCGATCGGACGAGCGGTAGAAAACCAGTGCTTCGTCGTCGCCTGCAACCGCAGCGGGGCCTCGCTCATCGGTAGCCAGAAGCAGCGGCTGGAGTTTCCCGGCAACTCTATCGTGGTCGATCCGCACGGGACGGTGCTCGCCGAGGGCGAAGGGTCGTCGGGGTTGCTGGGAGCCGAGGTCGACCTGGCGGTGGTGGCCGAGCTGCGGGCACGCATTCCCATCGCCGCCGATCGCAGGCCGGGGCTGTACGGCCAGTGGGGCTCCGACTCGTGAGTGCTCGGGTCTCGGGTCGTCGAAGCTGGCTGCAGGCCTCGGGCTTGGCCACGCTTTCTCCGTTGCTGGGTTGTGTCACCCCGCGCTCGGCCTCGGCTCGGCCTCCCGCCGACGATGGTGAGCCCGCGGGCTCGCCGTCTGCGTCGAGCGCGGTGTCGACCCCCCGTGGTCCCGACGTCGCGGTCGCTGGCATCACGGAGTACTGCGTGGCGCATTCGGTGGGCGAGTCCGCGGCGATGCGAGCCATCGCCGAGCAAACGCGGGCCGAGGTGGAGCTTTGGTACATGATGATCGGACCGGTGGAGGCGGCGCTGCTGCGGCTCCTGGTTCGTCTGCGCGGGGCCAGGCGCGTGCTGGAGATCGGCACCTTCACCGGGTACTCCGCGATTGCGATGGCCGAGGCCCTTCCCGACCACGGTGAGCTCGTCACGCTGGACATCTCGGAGGAGTGGACGGCGATTGCTCGTCGTCACTGGGCCAACAGCCCGCACGGCGCCAAGATCCGGCTCGAGCTGGCCCCGGCCAGCGAGACACTCCCGCAGCTGCGCGGTCCGTTCGACGTGGCCTTCATCGACGCCGACAAGACCGGCTATCCCGCCTACTGGGACGCGACGGTGCCGTTGCTGTCCCCGGGCGGATTGATCATCGTCGACAACGTACTCGCGGGCGGACGCGTGGTGGCGCCCGACAGCAGCCACAGCCGGGCGACCGATGCCTTCAACGACAAGGTGGTGGCCGACACCCGGGTCGAGACGTTGATGCTTCCGGTTCGTGACGGGGTGACGGTGGCGCAGCGCGTGGGCTGACTGACGCTCTTCAGCAGCCGATCACGGGGACCCCCGCGGCGACCATCACGTCGTCGGTGGGGATACCCGGCGCGATGCCCTGAAAGCTGAGCGAGGCGTCGATGTCGATGGTGCAGGGGTAGACCCCGGTTCCACCGAGCATGCCGAAGACCACGTCGCCGGTTGCCCCGGTCGCCCCCTCGCCGCCGAACATGGAAGGATTGTCGGAGTCACACGCGGCCGCGACATCGGTGATGGT
>JAHZJA010000090.1 GCA_022601155.1 Deltaproteobacteria bacterium
GCCCATCGAGGGGGTTCACACGATTCCCGGGCGTGGGACCGTGGTCACCGGTCGCGTCGAGCGGGGCCGGCTGCCCGTGGGCGCGAAGGTCGAGGTGGTCGGGCGCAGCGAGGGCAAGCCCATGGATGCCGTCGTGATCGGCATCCAGGCCTTTCACAACGACCTTCCATCGGCCGACGCTGGGCGAAACGTGGGGCTGTTGCTCCGTAGTGTCGATCGTGGGGAGGTGGTGCGAGGCCAGGTGGTCATCGCTCCGGGGACGCTCCGGCCGCACGCCCGAGGCCGGGCCGAGGTGCTCACCCTGTCCGCGAAGGAGGGCGGGCGTCACACCTCGTTCGGCACGGGCTACCGTCCACAGTTCCACTTCGGAGCCGCGGACGTCTCGGCCACCATCGACCTGGGTGAGCTGGGCTCGGTGGAGCCTGGTGCCAGGGCGACGATCGGGTTCTCGCTCGACAAGCCCGTCGCCTGCGAGCCCGGGATGCGGTTCGCGATCCGCGAGGGCGGACGCACCGTCGGAGCCGGCTTCGTCACCGAGGTCGGCTGAAACAACCGAGCCTGGGGGCGGCATCCATCGTGGGTGCCGTCCCCCGGTTGGGTGACAGCTTCGGCGTGTAGTCTAGTGGCTAAGACACCTGTTTCGGGAACAGGAAATCGCAGGTTCGAATCCTGCCTCGCCGACCAATCCATGAGGCCCCGAGCAGGGGCGCGTCCCAGACCGAGGTCAATGCGCGTCGAAGGTCGCTCGCGTGCCTTGCTCGAGGTAGGCGCGGAGCTTGCCGTACAGCTCGACGTTGGACTGGTCGAAGAACTCCAGCAGCTGACGGTGCTCCGGGGTGTCGCGGTACCCGAGCCCATAGGAGATCACTCGGGTACGCTCGGCCGACAGCGACTCGAACACGATCACGTTGTACATGCGACCGGCATCGGCGCGGAACGACTCGGGCCAGGCGGGGCTGGGGTCGGCCTGCAGCGTGAGCAGCTGCCGGTCGGCATAGTTGATGATGTGCAGCGTATTCGTGCCCGCATCGCCGATGGACGCTCCCGGGCCGTAGTGCGTCTGGATGGTTCCACCGACACGCATATCGACCCGAGCCTTGGGCACCGCCCACGCTTCCCAGCCATCGTTGGTGGTGTGGGCGTCCCAGACGGCGGCGAGCGGCGCGTCGACCTCGAGCGCAATCATCAACACCAGCTGGTCGCCGTGCGGCTGAACCTCGGAACGGATCCACACGGCAGAGTCGGGCTCCGGTGTCGCGGCGGGCGCAGCTGCGGCCGACGCCGTGGGGCTCGGGGGTGAAGAGGCCGGCGCTGACGCTGCGCAACCGACGAACACGAGGGCGAGGAGCGATGACCATCGCTGCATGGGGCAGCGATAACAAGCTCGGCTCCGAAGAGGATTGAAGAAAACTGACCGGGCGGGTCTTCACTCGGGAAAGAAGTTCAGCCGGTCGTGTTCCTCGCCAAGGAATCGCTGTGGGCGATAGCCCGAGAAATGAGCGAAGTCCCGAATCAGGTGGGACTGGTCGGAGTACCCGCACTCGGCCGCGACCTGAGCCCACTGCACCTGCTGTTGCTCGTGGACCTTGTTGATGACGGCCTGGAACCGCAGGATGCGCTGGAACTGTTTGGGGCGAACCCCCACGTGGGCTCGAAAGACTCGAATGAAGTGCCGCTGGCTGTGGCCGCTGGCCGATAGCACTTCGGCCAGCGTGTTGACGTCGGGAGTCTCGACCAGCGCAGCGATGGCCCCGGTCAACCATGGAGGAGGCCGCAACGATGAATCGAAGCGATCGGTCAGCCACGCGGTGGCAATGGCGAGGGCCGCATCCGGATCATCGGCGTCGACCAATCGTTGTCGCAACGTGGCGATCGCATCGCCGAAGATTTCCGCCCCCGGGGTGACTCGATCGGCGAGCCCCTCCACCGTGCGTCCGACGATCGGCGCCGCCTGACCGGGAGACATCCGCACCGCGAGCAAGCGGGTCTGCGGTACGGTCTCGATGGTGATGGGGGCGGTGTGAAGGCCTGAGAGCCACGAGCCTTCGCAACGCTGTCGCGGTGCCTTGGTGTCGTTGTCGCACACATTTCGCGGGCGACCATCCAGCTCGATCACGAGGTTGATGCTCCCGTCGGGCACGATGCGCTCGTGCCGGTGCTCGGCGTCGTAGCCGGCCAAGTAGAACATCGTCTCGACCACCCCCACGAGCACGCCATCGACGGGTACGTGGTCTCGATAGAGCATCGTGGATCCCAGCATATCGCATGAGCCCGTGGTCGCCCTTCCCGTGCGTGGTGCAAGGGTGTAAAGCCCGTTCGTGGTGAACGCAAAGCCCTCCATCATCCGTCGGACCCTGGGTTTCGCTGCGCCGATTGGTCTGGGAGTCGTCGCCCTGATGATCATGCAGCGGGCGCGCACCGAACCACCGCGCCGGCCACCCGAGGAGCAGGGCCGGGCGGTCCGCGTGATCGAGGTCGCGGAGCTCGAGGCCATCCCTCGGGCCAAGGGCTACGGCGTCGTGCGCTCGTCTCGGGAGTGGAAGCTCGAGGCCGAGGTGACAGGCCGGGTCATCGAGCTCAACGACAAGATCGAAGACGGACGGATCATTCGCGAAGGGGAGAGCCTCATCAAGATCGATCCGCGTGGCTACGAGATCACGGCGTCGCAGCAAAAGGCCACGGTCGAGAACGTCAAGGCGCAGCTCGCGGAGCTGGCGACCAAGCAAAAGAACACCAAGGCGAGCCTGGCCATCGCCAATCGTGCGCTCGAGCTCGCGCGCAAGAACCTGGGGCGAGTGGAGAAGCTGCAACAAAGCGGAACGGCGTCGGCCTCCGAGGTCGATGATGCCGAGCAGTCGGTGCTCAACCAGCAGGCGACAGTGCAGTCGTACAAGAACTCGCTGGCGGAGATCCCTGCGGACAAGCGGGCTCTGCGGGCTCAGATCGACCAATACCAGGCGGGGGTCCAGACGGCCGAGCTCGCCGTTACCCGCACCGAGATCGTCGCACCGTTCGACATCCGCATTCGCTCGGCCGACGTCGAGCTGAGCGAGCTGGTCACGGTGGGCGCAGTCTTGGCCGAGGGTGATGGCATCGCGCTGGCCGAGGTCCCCGCGCAGTTCTCCATCGGCTCGCTTCAGCCGCTGTTCGCGGGCCGCAAGGCACAGCCGCAGGTGGACGAGTCGTTGTCGCCCCGCGCCCTGACGCGGTTGCCGGGAACGGCCGGGCTCTCAGCCACGGTCACGCTGGAGAGCGGTGCCGTGCTGGCCAAGTGGGAGGCCAAGTTCGACCGGTTCGCGGGCGTCGACTCCGACACCCGCACGGTCAGCGTGGTCGTTGCGGTGGACGAGCCCTTCGAGGGCGCGCGCCCGGGGGGTCGACCTCCGTTGGTGAGCGGGATGTACGTCGAAGTCCAGCTGCAGGGGCAACCACGGGGGCAGTGCCTCGCCGTGCCCCGGGCGGCGCTACGGGGCAAGGAAGTCCAGGTCGTCACCGCCGACTCCCGGCTGGAGACCCGCGCGGTCGAGGTCGCGTTCGTCCAAGACACCTATGCATGCGTCGACGAGGGCATCGAGGTTGGGGATCGTGTGGTGCTGACCGAGCTGGCCCCGGCCATCGAGGGCATGCTGCTCGTTCCCCGTGACGATCCCGAGGCCGCAGCGACGCTGCGACAGGCCGCGGCCGGGGAGGAATCCAGCTCGTGATCGCCTATTTCGCGCGCCACCCCACGGCCGCCAATCTGTTGATGGTCACGTTCCTCCTGCTGGGGGTGCTGGGGCTGTCCTCGCTGCGCCGCGAGACCTTCCCAGAGTTCTCTGCCGACAAGGTCACCGTCACGGTGGCCTACCCGGGGGCGAGCGCCCAGACGGTCGACGAGTCGGTGATCCAGCGCATCGAAGATGCGGTGGACGGCATCGAGTCGATGGCCAAGGTGTCCTCGGTCGCCCGCGAGGGGGTCGGCGTGGTCACGCTCGAGCTCGAGGACGATGGAGACATCGAGTCGTTCGAAAACGACATCGAGAGCGCGGTCGATGCCATCGTGGACTTTCCCGTCGACGTCGAAGACCCCGTGATCGCCGATGCCAGCGGGGTCAGCCCCGTGGCATCGATCGCGGTCACCGGGCCGATGTCGCCCTCGGATCTCAAGCTCTACTGCGAGCAGCTCAAGCGCGAGCTCCAGCGCTACGACGAGGTCTCCCGGGTCGAGATCGCGGGCTTCTCCACGCATCAGCTCCAGGTGCGGATCAAGCAGTCGGTGGCCGCACAGTACGGGCTCAGCCTCGACGGCCTCGCGGGGGTGATCGCGGCCCAGAGTCTCGATCTACCCGTCGGCTCGATCGAGACCATGGACGGCGAGATCCGGATCCGCTTCGCCGAGCAGCGACGCACGGTGGCGGAGTTTGCCGAGCTGTCGATCGTGGGCAATCGCCTCGGTGGTGAGGTCACGCTGGGGGACATCGCGGACATCGACACCACCTTCGAGGAGCGAGAGGAGCAGACCCTCCTCAATGGTGAGCGCGCGGGCTTGCTGCGGGTGAGCAAGACCAGCAGCCAGGATGCCCTCCAGATCCTCGCCGCGATGGAGGAGTTCGTCGAGAAGAAGTCGGCGACGGGTCCGCCCGACGTGAAGCTGACGATCACCGACGACGCTGCGTCGCCGATCGAGGACCGACTCGATCTGCTGATCACCAACGGGATCCAGGGGCTCGTGTTGGTGTTCGTCACCCTGTGGCTGTTCTTCAACACCCGCTTGGCCGTGTGGGTGGCGGCCGGTCTGCCCGTGTCGTTCATGGGCGGGCTGTGGTTGATGTCGCAGATCGGCTACACGCTCAACATGATGACCATGATGGCCCTGCTGTTGGCGCTGGGCTTGCTCATGGACGACGGCATCGTGCTCGCCGACAACATCGCGGCGCATCTGCGGCGCGGCAAGTCTTCCTATCGCGCCGCGATCGATGGCGTGACCGAGGTCTGGCCCGGGATCCTCTCCTCGTTCTTCACCACCATTTGTGTGTTCGCGCCGCTGACGATGCTCGACGGTCAGATCGGCCGCGTCTTGCTCGTCATCCCGGTGGTGCTGATCGCAGTGCTGAGTGTGAGCCTCATCGAGGCGTTCGGGATCCTGCCCAACCATGTCGCGCACTCGCTGCACGGGCACGACATCGACCAGCGCAACGCGTTCCGACGGCGGTTCGATGAGCTGTTCGAGAACTTCCGCGAGCACGTGGTCGGTCGGGCCGTGGATATCGCGGTCCGGTTTCGCTACATCACGGTGGGTGGCGCGATCGCGGTGTTCCTGATCTCGCTGGGGTTGTTGGCTTCGGGCACGCTCAAGTTCGAGGGCTTCCCGGCGACCGATGGCGACACGCTGGAGTTTCGGCTGCGGATGCCGGCCGGAACCCCGCTGTCAGCGACCAAGGGGGAGGTCAACCGGGTGTTGGCCGCGCTGGAGCGGTCCAACGAGACCCTGACCCCCGAGCAGCCGGACGGCCAGAGCCTGGTCGAGAACGTCACCGTTCGGTTCAACTACAACCCCGACTCCCCAGACACCGGGCCGCACATCGCCACGATCCAGGCCGACCTGCTCAGCGTGGAGGTTCGCGCGACCACGCTCGACCAGCTCGAGGCGGTGTGGCGGGAAGAGGTGGGTCCGTTGTCCGATGCGACCTCGGCCGCGTTCACTTTGGCGCAGGTCGGCCCCGGCGGCCCTGCCATCGAGCTGCGCGTTCGAGGACAGCAGCTCGACCGCCTGGCCGCGGCCGCCCACGAGGTGGAGGCGTGGGTCGCCGCGTTCGAGGGGACGTACGATCTCGCGATCGATCAGCAAGCCGGGACGCCGCAAGTGCACGTCCGTCTGCGCCCCGGTGCCCTGGGCAGCGAGGCGCAAGGCACCCAGGTTGCCCAGCAGCTGCGCTCGGCATTCTCTGGCAACCGGGTCCAAGACGTACAGCTCGGCACCGAGGACTATGAGGTGACGGTCAAGCTCGACGATGCGGGCCGCGACACCCTGTCGGACTTGGAGTACTTCGAGCTGCAGCTGGGCAAGCAGCGGATGCCGTTGGGCAGCGTGGCCGACATCGAGGCCGACCGCACCTACGCCGCGATCTCTCGGGTGGATGGACTCCGAACGGTGACCGTCAGCGGCGACATCGACACCGCGGTGGCCAATGCGGGCGAGTTGATGGGGCGATTCGAGTCCGAGTTCGTCCCACAGCTGGCCGAGCGCTACCCGGACCTGTCGTTCGAGGTCGGCGGTTCCACGGAAGAGTCGGCCAAGACCGCTCGCTCCATGCTCACGGCGCTGGGGATCGGGATGTTCGGCGTGTTCTTCTTGCTGAGCTTCCAATTCCGCAGCTATCTCGAGCCGCTGGTGGTGATGCTGGCCATCCCGCTGGCGCTCATCGGGGTGCTGTGGGGTAACGTCTTCATGGGCGACCCGCTGACGCTGCCGGGAATCCTCGGGTTCATCTCGCTGGCCGGGGTGGTGGTCAACGACTCCATCTTGCTGATGGTGTTCATCAAGAACGGGATGCGCGAGGGGATGTCGTCGGAGCGCGCTGCACGACAGGCTTCGCGAGCACGGTTTCGCGCCGTCCTGTTGACCTCGGCGACGACGGTGGCGGGCCTGGTGCCGCTGATGTTCGAGCGCTCTCAGCAGGCGCAGACGCTCATTCCGGTGGCCACGAGCATCGTGTTCGGGATGCTCGCCTCCACGGTGTTGCTGCTGGTCGTGCTCCCGGCGATGTACGCGATCCTGGGTGACTTGAACCTGACCGCACCCCTGGAGCATCACGTGGGGGGGGAGGACGAGCAGGCCGGCTAGCCTCTACGCAGTCGCCTCGGCGACGGCCCGGGCCGGTTGCTGGAGAGCGGATCCGGCCGCCGCCCAAGTAGTAGACTCGCGGCATGACCCTACGCTCGCTCCGTTCGTATTCGTCGTCTCGCCGCGGTCGCCTCCCTGCCGCGATCGCGGGGCTGGGCCTGATGGTTGCGTCCGGCTCGGCCGACGCGGCCAGCTGGGGCAGCTTCGACGAGACGAGGATCGCGTACTCCACCGGAGCGCTCACGGGCGACGCCCACAGCGAGCTTCGGGCGCTCATCATGGAGAACAACGACGAGGTCGCCGCGCCCACGGGTGAGCTGACCGCCGAGTATCTCGCGGGTGTCGACGTGTTCTACACGGCGATGCTGAGCGACGGCACGGGCCCGACCGCAGGCGAGCTGGGGACGCTGTCGCTCACCGAGCAGATGGCCCTGCAGGACTGGATCGCCAGCGGGGGCACGCTGGTGGTCAACCCCGACAGCAATGGCTTTGGTGGTCCCTGGCCCGCCGTGTACGACACCGTCGCGAGCGACTACGGGGTCGAGAACTACGCGTTCGTGCCGGGCCCTGGCGAAGGAGAGCCGTTTGCCGTGCACCCGCTGACCCAGGGCGTCACCAGCTACAGCCTCGATGGCAGCGCCCGGTTCGATTTCCCCGCGGAGGGGGAGCTCATCGGCACCGCCATCAGCGACACCGATCCTCTATTGGTGGTGTTCGAGCCCGCCAGCGGCTTCGTCGAGGGCGGTCGGATGTTGTTCGTGGCCGACCACAATGCCCTCACCGACAACCTCATCGCCGAGCTCGACAACCAGGTGCTGGCCACCAATATCGTGCAGTGGGCCGCAGGCGAGTGCGGCAACACGATCGTCGAGAGCAACGAGGAATGCGACGACGGCAACACCGACGACGGCGACGACTGCAGCTCGACCTGTATGGTGGGCAGCGGTGGCGAGTCCAGCGGCGGAGCCAGCAGCTCGGGCGACGGGTCAATGGAGACTGGCCAGGGCCCGGTCGACTCGAGCGGCGGGGCGGCGACCGGCAGCGGTGGGGATGCTACGCCTGGCACCACGTCCTCCGATGCCGCCACAGGAGGCTCGAGCGGGGGAGAGCCTGCGGGGGATGGTGGCGGGGGAGGCTGCGCTATCGATCGTGGCGCGGCTCCGTTCGGGAGCCTCGGGATCGCGATGCTGATGGTGTTCGGTTGCGGCTGGCGACGCCGCCGCGCCTGAGCGGAGCCCACCGGGCGCTGCCTACTGCGGTGGGAGCACCGGCTGGGCAAGCAGTTGCTGGGCCGAAGCGAGGATCATCGGCAATCCGATGCCCGAGAGTCGGTGGTCGTCGTCGACCTCGCGGAGC
>JAHZJA010000091.1 GCA_022601155.1 Deltaproteobacteria bacterium
CGGATTTCGGGTGAAGACGACGTGCCTGGCTGCGCACGCGATTCCCCAGCAAGCCCGCGATGCCGAGGGCGGTCGCGAGGACTACGTGTCGTTCGTATGTGATCAGATCCTGCCGGCCGTGGCGGCGCAGCGCCTGGCCGACTACGCCGATGTGTTTTGCGATCGGGGTGCCTTCACCCCCGAGGAGTCACGCCGGGTGATGACCGCCGCCCGCGACTTGGGCATGGGGCTTCGGATCCACGCCAACGAGCTGGGCAGCACGGGGGGAGCCGCCCTGGCGGCGGAGCTCGGCGCATCGTCTGCGGACCACCTGCTGCACCTGGACGACGCGGAACGCTCGGCTCTGCGCGAGGCAGGGGTGGTGGCGACGCTGCTTCCCGGGACGTCGTTGGTGCTGGGCAAGGGCTTTGCGGATGGGCGGGCGCTCATCCGCGATGGTGTCCCCGTGGCGGTGGCGACGGACTGCAACCCGGGCAGCTGTGCTCTCGAGAACCTCGCGATGGTGTTGGGTCTGGCGTGCTACGGCAATCGGTTGTCACCGGCCGAGGCACTGTGTGCCACCACCCACAACGCTGCGGCGTCGCTGGGCCTCGATCACGAGGTCGGCTCGGTGGTCGTGGGTCATAGCGCCGACCTGCTCGTGCTCGACACCACCGACTATCGCGAGCTGGTCTATCATGCAGGCTCGCCGCTCATCGGCGCGGTGTGGCAATCGGGGGAGTTGGTCGCTTAGGAGCGGGTCCCGCATAGATCGTCGATGCATGTCAGGCCCCGGTTGCAGGTCTGTGTGGTTTCGGGGTCGATGCATGGGCACAGCTGCTGCCCCGGTTCGCACTCGGCATCGATGCACTCGGAGATGTAGCAGGCCAAGCCGGGGTCGCAGCCGCCCTCGGGTCCGCAGGGACAAAGGGGTGTGCCGGTCGGGCATGGGTTGGGGATGCATACGCCGCGATCGCCATCGCAGATGAGTCGTCCGGGATCGGGGCCGCATCCCAAACGCGGTGAACAGGCGCAGCCTTGGACGGGTGGATCGCAGGCGGGGTCGACGGTGGTGCCGTCGGCTCCGGTGTCGGTCGTGGTCGTGCCGCTGGTGCTGGTGCTGGTGCGGCCGGGTGAGCCACTGGAATCGATGGCCGTGCCAGTGGTCGCCCCGGTCCTGGTCCCCGCGCCCGATCCGGACTCGTCACCTACGGTGCTCGAGCAACCGACCATTGCCAACGACAGGCTCGACAAGACGACGACTCGGTGACCCATCGACATCCCGCAATACTACGGGGGTGCAGCGATCCCACGGCTTGTCAATCGGCGCGGGACCTCGCCACGGGCAGGCCTGGTGCAAGACAGAGACGCCCGCGACTTCGGTCGCGACCATCCGATCTGGTTCACGGTGTCTGGCGCTGGATCCTCACGGACATGGCCGTCGATAGCCGTGAACGAAACGAGTAGGGGCTGCAACTACATGTGCCGACCCGCCCCAACGCCTCTCGGGTCCGAGGTTCTGCATGCTCCAAACGAAGACTCTGTCGGTTTCCTCCATGTGGCGAGCGCTCGCGCCCGTCTTGTTGGCCACGACGTTCGGGCCCCTTGCCTGTGTCGTCGACGATGCGCGCCCGGGCGAACAAGACCCGCGCGACGGCTGTGACACCTGGGCGCCGAACTGGTGCGGGCTCGGTGGCGGTTGCTTTGCCGAGCCTGGCGCCTGCGAAGACATCTTTGGTGGGCCCCGGGAGTGCACCGCGGGCAACTGGGTCCCGGTCGCGTCGTGCGGCGGGGGCGATGACGGAGGCGATGGCGGCTGTCAGCCATGGAGTAGTGGTCGCTGCGGTCTCGGTGGCGGGTGCTTCGCGGACTCCGGCACCTGTGCCGATGTATTCGGCGGGCCACGGGTCTGCGAAAACGGAAACTGGACCCCGGTCGCCTCGTGCGGCGGAGGTGACGATGGCGGCGACGACGGTGGAGTCGATGCCCCACCGCTGCCCGACTACGGGGTTGGCCTCGACCCGGGCGCCATGGTCAACGCGGCCAACGGTCAGGTCTGGTTCCACGACCCGGCCATCCAGCAGCCCGGGACCAACGACTGGCTCGACAACCTCGACCTGATGGAGCAGTCCGGCGCGCAGTACGTCCGCGTCAACTTCATCCGCCCCGTGGGATGGTCGGAGCAGGCGTGGCTCGACCTGTACGACCCGCTCATCGACGAGCTGCTCGATGCCGACCTCATTCCCTACGCGCTCATCAGCGCCGAGGCGGTGGCCCAGCCCTTCCCCGCGCCGTGGCTGTCGTTCCAGGATGGTCAGCAGGTCGCGACCTACAACGCCGCCGCACAGACCTCGTGGATCGAGGATCACTATGCCCCCACCTTCCGGACCGTGGTCGATCACTTCGAGGGGCGCATTCAGGTGTACGAGTCGTTCAACGAGCCCGACAACTGGTTCCTGCACGGCCAAAACGGCCTGGTGGAGTCTCCGCGACTGCGGGCGCACACGTTCGCCGAGATGCTCGATGCGGTGTACGACGAGGTCAAGGGCGACGGCGCGCACGGGGATGTCAGCCTCGTCAGCGGACCCCTCGTGGGCCACGACCACGGAGGTTTTGGCGCCGCCGCCGGATACCTCAACAGCGCCATCGACCACGGCCAGCAGTTCCTGCAGTGGGGCGGCAGCACCTATCCCTTCGATGGCGTCGGCTACCACATCTACGTCCAGCAAGGCACGAACAACGGGTTCGGCGTGCAGGGCAGCGTGGCCGCCAGCATCGACGCGGTGCACTCCATGCTCGTGCAGGAGCTGGGCGCGAGCCAGACCGACTTGCGGGGTGAGCTGTGGATCTCCGAGATGGGCTGGGCCACACCCGGAGTGTCCGAGCAGACCCAACGCGATGCGCTCCAGTCCTCGCTCAATTATCTGCGCGGGCAATCGTGGAGGGTGCGCATGGCGTCGTGGTACCAGGTGGGCGACACGCCCAGCGAGGGCGGGTTTGGCCTGATCCGGCCGCACTTCATGAACACCAATGACGACCCCACTCGGTTCAAGTCGAGCTGGTGGGAGTTCATCAACCAGGCCGCGCTCGCCGACTAGGGAGTCCCCGTATCGGTGCTCGCGGCGACGAGCGCTGAACTTCGAGCGGTGGCCGGTTGGCCCTGTTTACTCGGCTCCGCCCCCTGCCCCTCACGGGGACACGCTCCGACCGCGGCACCAGGCTCCACGTGCGTCGCGGCAGACGGGCAGGTCGGCGGGGTTTTCCATCCCTGCCCGCAACGTCGCCGTGCTATCGGTCGGTCGACGCCTCGTCGATCTCATGCCAGCGGCGATGCAGCGCGAACGCCTTGCCGGTGCGGCCGTTGACACGCACCTCGATGCCATCGTGTTCGACGACGACCCCTTCGTGTTCGTGCCGCCATCGTGCGACGAACACGGCACTGCCCCCCAGGTCCTCGTAGCCGTGGTGCTCGAGCACGGCGCCCTCGGGCGGCTGGGCGACTTCGATGGCCTCGAGCAAGCACTCCGAGGGTGGGACCCCTCCCCGCTCCGAGCCCACCATCAGTCGATCGAAGAACCATCCCAGGGGCTCCCCTGTCCGCGCATTGTAGCGAGCGAGGTAGGCCGACATCGGACGCTCTTGCACCACGCGGACTCGGCGTAGCGTTGGATCGGTTTGGTCGACCTCGTCGGACGCGATTCGCACCCGCAGGTCATCACCCCCTGACCCGCACCGGGCTGCCACGAACCGCACGGCGACCGCACGCACGGCGGCATCGCGTTGGTCGCTCACATCCGCTCCGTTCGCAGCAGTGTTCCGTCGCGATCATCGATGGCCACGCGCGCATAGCCCCGAGGCCCACGAAGATCCGCCCGCCAGACCCGGACGTCACGAACCCGGCAAGGCCTCTCGGGATCCTCGTCGGGTAGCTCGACGTACGCTGGCCACAGCCGCGTCAGCTCCATGCCTTCGAGGTCCTGTCCGGGACCTACCAGTGCCTGCACATGGGGCAGAGCCTCGTCCCGTGTCATCGTGGGGCGCCTTCCGTCCACGGCTCGATCGAGATGACGACCCCCCGAACGGGATCCACCCGCGCCACGCGAAGCTCACCCCCCGGAAGCTGAAGCTGAAGCTCGAGGCGGTCGTCAGCCGAGCGCCTCGACGATCGAATCACGGCCGAGGCGGGCACGATGCCCGTGCCGACGACGAGGGCCTGCGCTGCGGCCCCGTCCAGCAGGACCCACCCGTTGGCGGGTGGAGCCTCGTGGTCGACGAAGCCGACCACCCGCTGTGCGGCGTCGACGATCACCTCGAGGTCCTGCATCACCCGCGAGATCGTCATCCGCTGCACCAGCACCTCACGGAGCCACAGCGGATCCCACTGGGCCTCGCTCGAGTCGATGGTCACCGCCAGCGGCGCGCCGAACACTGCCTCGGCGTGGTCGGAGCACGCCGCCACGGCCTGCTCCCGGACAGTGGTGGGGGAGGGATCGAGGTCGGTCATCGTCGTGGCCCAGCGTGCGAGTCGCGTCTCAGAGCGGGAGGATGGCGAAATTACTGTTCCGATGGAACAGGACCGGCTCCATGGCGCCGAGCGGGTGCGCAGCCCGGGCGAACGCCGTCGTGACCTGATTGGGGTCTCCCCTGTGGTCGACCAGCCACTCTCCGAAGAAATTTCCGGCGAAGGCGCGAACCTGTGTGGGGAGAATCGTCTGCCGAAACGCGATGACGTAGCAATCGGCTCGATTGGGGATGAGGCGCTGGGCGATCCGCGGATCCCACCCGGAGTGACACGATGCCAACATCATCACATGCCGCGGAAAATCATGATGCGATGCGCCCACGGACTGCAGATGGGTGACGATGTCGGTGAAGGTGAAGCTCTGCCCGCCGAAGTGTAGGCCACAGTAGAAGTTGGCGGGCACGGGCGTGTGAGCCACGGGTTGAGTCCCCCCGTAGCCGCCGTGGCTGAAGTGAAAGTACCCGTAGGTGTTCTTGGCCGCGTTCACCCAATCTGCGAACCCGTTGGGAAGGCCACCGAGGTCGGGCTTGGCGAAACGATGATTCGTGAGAGCCGGACCCGCGACGGCGGCTCGATCATGGGTGGCCCCGTAGACCCTCATCAGTACCGCGTCGCGAGTGTTGGTCGACAAGATGTCATGCGCCGAGGGGTCCCCGACGAACGAGTGAAAGTACTTCGCGCGCAGGCAGGCCGCCTCGTTCGCTGTCGGGTCGTTCTCGGTCTGGACACTCGCCGCGGTGTAGTTGGCAACGGCGACCTTGAAGAAGTAAAACGGCGACAGTGGCGGTCGCCAGCTCCCCCGCCGACCCGCGACGGAGAAGACCGGGCGGTGTCCCGCGTTGGTGACGACCTCCCCGTTGGCGTTGAGCTGAAGGTTGGCCAAGGCGGGGACGGCGATCTGGGTCTCCGTAGCGTCGCATCGGTGCACGGTGACCGTTGGCACGCTGGTCCCGGGCAGCCCAACGGTATCGATGACGAGCTCCACTTCCGACAGCTGCACCGCACGGTCATCCCCGTGCTGCGCAGACCCGGCATCCAGGGTGGCATCGTGCTCGGGGTAGATCCACGCGTGCCCCCACCGTGCCTCGACCAACGGATCGACGAAGACACCGCATGCGTCCCCCAGCAGCGGTCCCTTTTTCGTGTAGACCTCGATGACGGCCGCCATCGAGCCACGGGGATGGGCGGCCAGACCTCGCAAATACAGATGCGCTCCGTGAGCGGCGTCGATGCTCGTGTTGGCGATCTCCAACGCCGGACCGCACATATCCCCAACTCCTGCCTGTGCAAGGGTTGCCAGCTCGACGTGTTGCTGACCGTGGTCGTCGGGGCTCACCGCGACAGTGAGCTTCCACGGAAGATCGTGCGGGATGGCCCTGCGCAAGGTGAGCTTGGTGCGGGGCTGCGGGGCTGCGGGGCGCTCACACATCACGAGCGCGCACGTGTCGTTCTTCGCGTAGGCGTCGAGCAGTACGGGGGCCGCGGCACCAACCCGTGCGGGTTTGTCGTCGACATCGATGGTCAGCTCGACACACGTCATCGACGTGGTCACCGGCGGCCCAACGGGCGGGGTGCCCTTCGCCTCCAGGGTGAGCGTGAGCTTGATGTCCTCGAAGTTCACACTTGGGGCGACCGGGTGGAGCCTGACCGTGAACGGCGTCCTCAACACCCCGGCCGCAACCACCCAGCCCGGCCCCTGGGTTGCCGACAAGGGCGTCAAGATCCCGGCCCGGATGAGGTTTGGCGACACGGCGAGCTTGTCGATGTTCGCGCCCGTCAGCGCTGCCCGCCCTCCGAATGCACCGGGGGGATTGGTGGACAAGACGACATCGAGCGTGGACTCGGCGAGATAGGTCTCCACCCCGCCTCCCGCCGAGGCGGGCCGGGTCGCGACCTTGCGCATCATCACGCAACGCGGCTTGGGGACATCCAGCGTCGGCGAGACGACAGCGGGGGTCGATGGCGCGGCACACGGGACGACGGGATACGGATTCATCGAGTTGCACTCGCCTTCAACTGTGGGTCCACCCCATGCTCAAGTCGGCCTTGCGTGCGGCGTCGCAGCAGGTCTGGCAAAATGCCTGATTGGGGGCCAACGCCTCCCCAAACATCACGCACCGGCCCATCTCGTACGGCCCGTAGGCAGCCGCCGGAGCCAGCCGCCAGTGGCAATGAGACCCGGTGTGCGTGTGATCGTACTGCAGCGGAGATCGATCCAGGGACCCGCTGCCGTCTGGGACCAACCCGAGTTTGTGGCCAATCTCGTGGAGCACGAGCGCCTGCTGCTTGGCGGGGTCCACGTCGACCCACCCGGCGCGCGTGGCCACACAAATACGCTGGGTCTGGGTGCCGAACGACACCCCGCCGAGGATCTTCCGCACCGTCACCAGGTACAGCTCGACCGTGCCCCGGCCCGCGGGCAATGACCCGAGCGCGATCCTCACGTTGCGGCATTGGTCGGGGTAGTGGTGGTCGTTCGGCACCGCCGTGCAGTGGGCCTTGATGTCTTGGGCTGGACCGCTGTCGGGAGTGAAGCTGGCTGCGGTGAGCCAGGGCGTCTGATCGATCCCCATCCACAGGTACCGAGGCTCGCCACCTCTTCGGATCTCGACGACCGTAGCCGCGCCGCCCGCTTCGACGTTGGGTACCGTGACCTTGATCTTGTGCTGGACCGTCACGCGGTCGAGGTAGGCCACTGTCAGCACATGAGGTGCCTTGGCAGCCCCTGGAGACGCGGCGAAGGCCTGGTCCAAGTCCGTGATGAATGCCGCGCGCTGACCATCGCCGCTCTCCACATCGAGGTTGGGACGAGCCGGCATCGCGCCGCGCGGCAGCGGGACGAGGGTGATGTTCGCCGCGGCGAGTTGCTCCACGGCCCCCGCGATGTCGGGCGCCGGCTGGGTCCCCGCCCCCACCAGTTCCTGACAGTAGAGCAGCCGCTGGGTCACCACCCGATGGCTTTGCGCCACCGTGCCATGCTCGTCACGGGCGGC
>JAHZJA010001109.1 GCA_022601155.1 Deltaproteobacteria bacterium
ACAAATTTGAAGTGGCTCGAAAGTACCCGACCCGTCATGCTGACGTCGAACCCTGCTCGAGGCACGTCTTGCCGATGGTAGACGCCTCGTAGGTTGACGTAATGACGATTATCGGCCGAGGGGAGAGCCCGATGGCGGGGTGAGCCCGATGGCGGATGGCGGAGAGAGCCCGATGGCGGGTGGCGCTCGACGGCGTTGCGAGGACCGTCGGTCGTGTCGGCCTCGAAGGCCACGTGCGGGCGGGTGCGTTGGACCGCGCCGTCGTATGCTCGGCCGTGGCTCGGCCCACCTGCTACCGATGCCTGCGACCTGCGGTGAGCTGTGTGTGCGCTCTGGTCACGCCGGTCGACAACTGCACGCCAGTGGTGATCGTGCAGCACCCCCGCGAGCGGCGGCATCCGTTCGGCACGGTGCGTCTGCTTCGGCTTGGGCTGCGCAACGCGGAGGTCCATGTGGCGTCCCGCGGCGCCGAGGGCCAGGCCCTGTGTCCGCCGTGCGCACCATCGGGCGCAGTCCTGCTCTATCCGGCTCCGACCGCGACGCCACTGCCCGAGCTGCGAGAGCCTCCCTCGACGCTGGTGGTGGTCGATGGCACCTGGCCGAGCTCGCGGCTGCTGCTGCGACGAAATCCGTGGCTACAGGCGCTGCCCCGGGTGGCGCTGACCCCCACGAGGCCGGGGCGCTATCGCATCCGAAAGGCGCCACGGCCAGGGTTCCAGCTGTCGACCATCGAGGCCGTCGTCGAAGCGCTCCGCGTGCTGGAGCCCGACACGCCGGGTCTGCTCGGTCTGCTGGCGGCCTTCGACGGGATGATCGACCACCAGATCTTGCTGAGGGCCCGCGCCGGGGAGCCTGGGGAGGCCTCGCGGGCACCGACGAACGAGGCCTCCGCATGAACTCGAACGACGACTTGGTCGAGGGCATGACCGGCATGAGCCCCGACCGACTCGACCTGTCGGGACGCTCGAATCTCGTGGTGAACTCGCACGCCAGGGCACAAGGCGGGGTTGACGATGCACGTCGCCTTCGGAGGTATGCCCTCGACCTACTGTGGAGCCGGTGTCACGGTGCCTCTCGGTTCGTCTTCGTGGTCGAGAGCATCTGCGGTCGCTAGGCATGGATACGCCTGCGCCTTGCCGCTGTTACGTCACAGTCTCGACGCCACCGTGAACGTCGCCGTTGCGTAGGCGGGAACGGGCAGGCTTGTGCAATGGCGAGTCGTTGCTTCCCGCCGGCGAGAACGTGGAAGGAGACGATGAGACTGGTCGGGAAAGGCCTGTGGCTACACTCGTAGCCATAGGTGGCGGCATGAGCCATTGTCTCTGCACTCATATCGAGGCGCCGCTCGAGGCGCCAGTTCTACCGTGAGTGTGATGAATACTCTGGCTGTCATCGTGTGACTCATTGGCGACGTGAGGTGTTGGTCACAGAGCATTGTCGACTTCCGGCGCGCTCCGGCTGCGGGGGAGCGACCTCGTATGCCCCGCGTCGCCTCTTCTGAGAGACCGACTCCTTGCCGTCGGCGCCAGGCATCGTCTGGTGTCGACCGCATGGGCTCCATGACGTTTCGAGCTGACGCGCGATGCCGTCCGAATGTCGCGCGGCACTGCCGGGACGGCAGTCTACGGGCGTAGGTTGACGCGGGCACGCCCCCGTCGCCTGCCGACAACGACAACCGCGACCTCGAGAACCCGAGCAATGGGCTTCGACCGGGGGCGGTCGGCCGAGAGCCGCGGAGAACTGAGGGCCTGAGATGAACGGGGGGCTCTGGGCTGACGGCGTCGGACGTTCGTTCGATTTCGTTGTCGTTCGAGTTGTGCGAGTCGTGCGAGTGTGTTGTTGTTGCTGAAGTTGTCTTCGTCCAACTTCGAGATGACCCTCGTCCTGGTTTTCTTCTGCATCTTGAATAGTGAATCGCTCAATGGGGGACTAATCTCCGTAGTCGCGGAGGAATGCTGGTCCTCGTACGAGGATGCCGCCGCGAGTTACAGGAGCCGGGGACTCCTGAATGTCCCCAGGAAAGAGTTCGTTTCATGTCCCATCGGATGTCTAAAGTCTTCACTGAGACCCACTCTGCGAACGAGCCGACTGGTAGTCGCCGCCGCGGGGCTTCGCCTGCTATGGTCTCCCCGCCTACCCCTCACACGGTCGAGAGTTCTTTGGCGATCGCGGTCGTCGAGCGTCTTGCTGTCTCCCGACCGGCGCTACATGGACTGGCGCTGTCGAGTTGCATCGTGTCGGGAATCATCGGTTGTCAGGTCGACGCCGGGAACGGTGGGCGAACAGCCGCGTACCGTATGAGCGATGCTGACCAGACGATACACGCCAAAGACTGCGGAGGTCGGGGAGGCCGAGTCGAGGGCGGTAGCGGCTCCGACCGACTATACGGCGGCTCAGGCCCCGACGAGCTGATCGGCGCCGGGAAGGGCGATCTCCTCGACGGGGGTCCCGGTGAAGATCTGTTGGATGGGGGACCCGGTCCCGATCTACTCAACGGCGGACCTGACAACGACGCGCTCAATGGGGGCGCGGGCAGCGATTACTACGTCGTGCAGGCCTACCACGGACACGATGTCATCGACGATCCCGAGGGGTCGCACGATCGGCTCACGCTGGCGGATATCCATCCCGATGAGGTGCTGCGAACAACCGACGGCAACGACCTGGTCCTGACCTTCCCCGGAGGTAGCGTGCGCATCGTAGACTACGAAGGGCGAGGGGCCATCGAGCTGATCGACTACGAGTGGGGTCAGACTCCGTTCGAGTCACCCGATTACGGCATCTACTGGTTCGGAAAAGGGGACGAGAGGACCAAGTACATCCCGACCGTCGACAATCCCAACTTCGACCCATCCAAGCCGATCATCCTGCTCGCCCATGGGTGGCAGGCAGGCGCGATATCCCGTCGTGAGGAACACGGGCTCAATTTCAAGGGGTCCCAGGGCCCCGATATCGATCTGGCCGATGCCTGGATCGACGCGGGGTGGAATGTAGGACTGTTCAACTGGCAGAATTTCGCGGACGAAGACGGGGTCAAGGATGCCGAGGGCAAGATTTGGTCAGCGCAGGGCAACGATGGCGACGGGATGCGCTGGCGTTCCGCGGACGGGAGCCTCAACGACTGGCCGTTCGATTTCTCGGTGGGTCAGCTGGCCCATGGCTCGCTGGTGGCGGGCCTGCTCGAAGCCAACGCGCCTACGGTCCGCTTGGCAGGGCACTCGCTGGGCAACCAGGTCGCGACGGCGATCGCCAGTGGGCTGCTCGCCAACGTCCAGCAGGAGGAGGTCTCGTCGAGAATGCTCCCCGAGCGGGTCAGCTTGCTCGATCCCTTCTGGTCCGGTGGTGGCAAGGGCTACCTCGACGGCCAGACCACGGGGGCCCGTGTGCATCAACTGGTCGGCGGACTACTCGATGCCGGAGTGGCCGTGGATGCGTATCGCAGCTCGGCGTTGAGCTCACCACCACTTGGCGACACGAACAAGGGCCTCATGGACGATGTGTGCCTGGTCGAGCTCAGGCCCCGTTACTTCAGGCCGGGTCAGCAGGCGCTCAAGCACATTGCGGGGTTTTGGCACTACCTATTGGGCTTTCAGTTTCCCACGACCCTCGGCGGCGAGGAGGTGCCGACCGCGGTCGCTCCGGTCAGCGTGTTGGAGGCCTGCATCGACGGCGACGACAGGTGGAGGCAGGATGAAGGTACCGAGACGAAGACCCCGCAGGACGATACCTACCAGCGCTGAGGCTCTCGTGTCCCATCGTCGGTGACGCCGGCGATGGGGCACGGGCGATCGCCTCCCTCGGGGCTTGTGGCCCCGGCCTCGCCTGGTCCAGAGGGCTCCTCGCCCAACGAGCCTGCCGCGGTTAGGGATCTTTGGCCGCAAATTTGAAGTGGCCCGAAAGTACCCGACCCATCATGCTGAACTCGAAGAGGTCGGGTGGCCGAGGGAGATCGCTCCCCCCCCGGCTCCCACAGATCCCAGCATGCACGATTAGCGCACTGGGCTC
>JAHZJA010001110.1 GCA_022601155.1 Deltaproteobacteria bacterium
CCGAGAGTCGGTCACGTCTGGATCGCCGCGGCTGCCCCCACCTCCAGTCGTGGAGTCACCTGCCGTAATGGGGCCCACGCTGTTGGCCCCTCCGCCACCGTTGCCCCCGGAATTGGGCACACAGCCCAAGCCGATGAGCAGTGCCCATGACCAATGCCCCCTGCTCATACCCGGGAGCATCCTACCATGAACTACG
This sequence comes from Deltaproteobacteria bacterium, assembly GCA_022601155.1. Taxonomy (GTDB): domain Bacteria; phylum Myxococcota_A; class Polyangia; order Nannocystales; family Nannocystaceae; genus Paraliomyxa. The sequence goes on from JAHZJA010001110.1 coordinate 197, forward strand.
TTGTACGCAGGCCAGGAAAGACCGTCGCGCTCTCAGCGGCGGTCCCATTTTCGAGCGCAGGGTGTTGGTCGACGGGCCTGGACGGCAGTCAGCCTGCGTCCGCTTTGCTTCCACCCCGACACGGCGGAGAGCGGGGGATGTCGCCCCCACGCGCGCTCCACTGCTGCGGTGTGTACGCGTGGATCGACAGGGCGTGCACACTCCCGGCGAGCTCGGCGGCGAGCGTCTCGTTGACGAGTCGATGACGTCGCACCAGCGGCACGCCATCGAAGCGCTCGGTCACCACCACCACCTTGAAGTGGCTGTCGGTGGCGGGCCCGCTGTGCCGGTTGCTCTCGTTGATCACCTCGAGTGCCACCGGAGTCAGGGCGTCGACGAGCTTGTCGTGGATTTGTTGGTGCATCGACATCGCGGGCCTCACTGCGCGGCGTCGGTGGACTCGTCGGCCGCGGGGGGCGGGGTGCCCAAGCTGGCGGCGACCACCTCGGCGATGTCGAGGACCTCGATCTCGTCCTTGTCGAAGTGCTTGACCCCGTCGGTGATCATCGTCTTGCAGAACGGACATCCCACGGCGACCGCTTCGACGCCCGCGTCGACGATCTCCTTGGCCCGATTGACGTTGACCCGCTTGTCGGTCTCCTCCTCCATCCACATCCGGGCTCCGCCCGCCCCGCAGCAAAAGCCGTGGCGACGGTTGCGACCCAGCTCGACCACGGGTCGACCGCTGGCGGCCTCGACCGCGCGTCGTGGCTCGTCGTAGACCCCGTTCCAACGGCCCAGGTAGCAGCTGTCGTGGTAGGTGAGGGTCTTTTGGAGCGGAGTCTCGACCGCCAGCTTCCCGCTGTCGAGGAGATGGGCGATGAGCTTGCTGTGGTGGATGACCTCGTACTTGCCGCCGAACTGCGGGTACTCGTTGGCGAGGGTGTGGAAGCAGTGCGGGCAGCTGGCGATGATCTTCTTGACGCCAGCCTCCTCGAACATCTCCACGTTGGCCGCCGCGAGCATCTGGAAGGCCATCTCGTTGCCGCCACGACGCAGCGTGTCGCCCGTGCAGGGCTCGTTCTCACCGAGCACAGCATAGCTGACGCCCGCCGCGTCGAGGCAGCGCACCAGGGCCCGGGTGGCCTTCTTGCTGATGTCGCTATAGCTACCTGCGCAGCCCACGAACAGCAGGTACTCCGCGTCGGGTCGCTCCTCGACGGTGGGGACCGACAGGTCGCTGGCCCACTGCATGCGGTCGCTCTGGGGCAGCCCCCAGGGGTTGCCCGAGTTCTCGATGTTGCCGAACGTGTTGACCAGCTCTCCGGGGGTCCGACCGCTCTCGTCGTTGAGCACGATGTGCGTGCGCATCTGGACGATCTTGAGCGGGTGGTCGATGAACACGGGGCAGACCTCCTGGCACGCGCCGCACGTGGTGCAGGCCCACAGGGTCTCGTCCTTGATCCGCCCGCCGACCAGCGGCTCCATCGCGGCCAGCTCCTCCTTGATCGCCTCCACTTGGTCGACCAGGGGCTTGTTGGCCGGGTCCTTGCTCGCGGCCTCCCAGGCTTGCTCGCGCTTTTCGGCCGCCTCGGCCTCGGGCGTGCCGTCCTCGGGGGGCAGCGGCTCGATCCCCGGCGCGGGGACGTCGGTGGAGATGCCGATCTTCTTGGACAGGTTGCGGACGTCGATCACCCGAAACCCGCGCTCCTTCATCTCGTCCTTGAGGTCGTGCACCAGGTGCATCGGCGACAGCGGCTTCTCGGTCGCGAACGCCGGGCAGTAGGTGGTGCAGCGGGCACACTCGGTGCAGGAGTAGTTGTCCAGGAGGCTCTTCCAGCTGAAGTCCTCCATCTTGCCCACGCCCCAGTTCTCCATCAGGGGCTCGGCATCGGGATCGTCGGCCTCGCCGTCGAACAGCTGCAGCTTGGGCATGATCATCCGCTGGCCCTGGTCGCGCAGCAGGATGTTGGGCCCCGAGCCCAGCACGTGGATGTGCTTGGACCACGGCAGGTAGTTCAAGAAGCCGAGCAGCACCATGGTGTGGCCCCACCAGTGGCCCTCCGAGGCGATGTGGGCCCACGAAGCGTCGTGGTTGGGCACGGCCACTCCGGCCTGCACCGAGAACATCCCCGCGGCCTGCCCCACCGCGTTGGCGACCGGCATCATGGGGTCGACCGTGCCGCGCGCGGCGGTGGCCCAGCCGTGGTGCCCGTAGTGCGTGAACACCAAGATCATGATGGCCCCGAGGATCAGCATCGCGTCGAGGTTGGCGGGGACGAAGTGGGGCTTGAGCCACAGTCGTCGCACCAGCGCGTAGGAGATCGCGACGAACACCACCGCGTTCATCACGTCGACGCCCAGGCGGATGTAGCCGTAGATCGTCTCGCCCAGCACCGTGCCCAGGGTGAACCACTCGCCGACGACCCCGCCGATGAGCATCTCCGTGGACGCGATCGTCAGGACCAAGAAGCCCCAGTAGATCGCGAGGTGGTGGAGGCTGCTGCTTTCCTCCATGACCTTGCGCTGGCCAAAGAAGAACTTGAACAGGCTGCCAAACCGGTCGCCCCAGGTCTCTGCGAGGTTGGCGGGGCGGCCGAGCATGGCCACCCGCGCGAACCGCGAGACGTTGTAGGCGAACAGCGCGTTGGCGGCGAGGAAGATGATGGCGAACGCGATTTGCTTGCCCATGGATCGTCCGACGCGAGCCCTGACCGAACGGTAGGCAGAGCGTCCAATCGCCCTATACCACAACGTCGCGCAGGGCGCCTTACCCCGCCGGACAGCCCTGCAATGCTGCAGGACGGAGGTTCGGGCTTGCGCTCGTGGCGCAACGTAGGATGATGGGTAGCGCGTGCACGACCTGTTGCTCATCAGCGATCTTCACCTCGGATCGCATCTCAAGCCCCGCATGCGCGGCGAGTTCGTTCACCTCGCCTCGCGTATCGAGCAGAGCTTCCCCCGGTTCATCGATCACTACCTGTGCGAGGGCCAGTGGCAGCTGGTCATCAACGGTGACTTCATCGATTTTTGGAACGTGGACCTGCCCGATCACGTGGGCGAGACCGGCGAGCGCCTGGCGGTTCGGCAGCTGCATGCGGTGTTCGATGCTCACCCGCGGGTCGAGGACTCGTTGGCGCGGTTCCTGCGGGCAGGGCACGGCATCGTGTTCGTCACGGGCAACCATGACGCCGAGCTGCTGTACGCCGGGGTTCGCGAGGCGCTGGTCGACCGGCTCGAAGGGGCGATGGCCGACGAGCAGGACAACGACGCCAGCACCACCCGCACGGGCATGGTGCGGCTGGATGCGATGCGTCCGGGCCGGATTCGATTCGTGCGCTGGTTTCTGCGGGAAGAGGGCGGGGCGTGGATCGAGCACGGCCACAAGTTCGACCCCAGCTGCGCGACCCCGGCCGCGATGTCGCCCACCCGCGGCGGCACGCTGGTGCAGACGGTGGCCGAGGTCGCGACGCGCAACTTCTCCAACCTGATGCCCGAGATCGACTACGACGCCCCCGACAAGTTCACGGGGATGGACTATGTCCGGTGGGCGCTGGCCCGGGGCTGGCGCTTCGTGGTGCGGGTGATCTTGCTGTACCTGCGCACGCTGGGCCGCATCTTGGCGTTGTGGGCCGCAACCGGGCGCGTCGACGAGCACGGTCGCAAGGCCCACGAGCAACGGCTGGCTCGCGTGGCGGCCAACGCAGGCCTCCAGATGAGCGCCCTGACGGCACTGGAGCAGATGGCGCCGCCGCCCAGTGTGCTGACGGTCGGCGGTATCTTGTCGCTGACCGCACTCGATCACTTGCTGTCGGCCCTGCTGCCGACCCCCATCTGTCTGTGGATCGCGTCGTGGTTCGGCGTGTCGGGCTGGTGGGGGCTACTGGCTGGACTGGCTGTCAGTACCACGAGCATCTATTGGATTCGCCAGGGTCGGCGGCCGCGCGACGTCGCGCGCGACATGGCCGAAGTGGCGGCCCGTGTCGGCGACGTGACGGGGGTGCCGCTGGTGCTGATGGGGCACAGCCACCACGGAGAGCTCGAACGCCAGGGTGATGTGGTCTACGCCAACAGCGGCAGCTGGCTCGATGGCTCCCACTTGTACGTGCGGCGGGACCGGGCGTCGGGGAAGCTGGTGGAGGTAGAGCTGCGACAGTGGCGCAATGGTGGGATCACCCTCGTCGATGCGATGGATGTACCCCACGCCACACCCGCCGCGGCAAATGCCGAGGATGATGCGCCCATCGGCGCACACAGCCCCGAGTCCTCCACCCCCATCGCTTCAGCGGGGTGACGACCCGCCCGGGGTTGTGCCAAAGTCTGCCGAGCCGTGAAGGGCACATCCAAGCAGATCCTCGTCATCGAAGACGACCCGTCGGTCCGCAAGTTGCTCGAGAAATCGCTGCGAGCCAAGGGCTACGAGGTCGACACCTGCGACGATGGCCTGGCCGGCCTGACCAGGCTCGAAGGCACTCGGCCCGACCTCATCATCGTGGACATCATGATGCCCCGGCTGGACGGAATGACGTTCGTGCGGGCGATCAAGGGCAACGACGCCACCAAGCCGATCCCGGTGATCTTCTTGACCGCCAACAACGATCCCAAGACGATGATCGCGGGCATCAACTTGGGCGCCAAGCACTACGTGACCAAGCCGTTCCAGCTCGACGAGCTGATGTCGAAGGTGAGCAAGGCGCTGGGCTGAGCCCACGCCCCCGCCGGGGAACAACCCCGAGGGCTGCGGCGTGGATGGTGCTGTGAACGATGTGTTGCTGGCCGAGCTGGCGGAGCAGGCTCGCCAGGTGGTGCGCTGCCCGCTGCCGCTGACGACTGCGCTCGGGCAGCTGCCTGCAACCGGGTGGGTCGACGCGGCGCGCTTCGATCCGCAGCACCCCTACGGTCGTCGGACGCTGTGGCACGCCGATGGTGTGGAGGTGATGATCGCGGGCTGGAGCCCGGGTCGACCGTGTGCGCCCCACGATCACGGCGCGGCGCTCGGTGCCGTACGGGTGCTGCAGGGGCGGGCGGTCCATCGCCAGTGGCATCGCCTCGCGGGTCGGCTGGTACCGGGCCGCAGCGAGGTCTATGGCACAGCCGAGGTGCTGGCGTGCCCTCGCGGGTACGTCCATCAGATGTGCGGCAGCCATGGCCCCAGCCCGTTGGTGACCCTGCACCTGTATGTGGGCCCGACCTCCCCGATGGCGGTCTACGATCGTGCGCACACCCGCACCCAGTGGATCGATGCGGGGGGTGGGGCCTGGGTGCATGCGTCTGACGACGCCCGGGTGCTGGCGGTCGAGCGGGGCTGGATGCCTTCGAGCCTGGCGATTGAGCGCGGTCCGTCCGGCGTGTAGCGTGACGGGATGGTGAATGCACGGTGGTGGTCGTCCGGCCGAGGGATGTCGGTCGGTGCGACGACATAGACCGATAGGTGGACAGTCGTTCGCCGTGCTGGTCATGGCGCTGGGCCCGGCGGCGATACGCTGCAGCCCCGCACCGTCCACCGCCGACGGATCTGGATCGAGCGGAGCGTCGTCGTCGGGACGGGCGAGCACGGGGCCGACGCGGGACACCACCACGGGCTCCTCCTCCAGCCGAGGACCTGCCGAGGGGACCGCGACCATGGGCACGACCGTGGGTACGACGGACACGGGCCCCATGCTCCCGCCCGACCTCGGCATCCCCAACTACGCGTGCAGCATCTTCCTGCAGGACTGCCCGGCGGGTGAAAAGTGCATGCCGCTGGCCGACAGCCCCACCTGGAACACGTACGCGTGCGTGCCGGTGGTGCCCGATCCCGACGGGGTGGGCGAGCCCTGCGTCGCCGATGGGCGAGGAGACAGCTGCGAGCTGGGGGCGGTGTGTCACTGGGCCGGGCCGATGCGTGGGCCGGGGACCTGCGTGTTCTTCTGCCTTGGGATGCCCGAGACGGGGCTGTTTTGCGACGACGCCGCGTTCAGCTGTGCGTTCGACTCGGGGCCGCTGGCGGTCTGCATCCCGCGGTGCGATCCGCTGGGCTCGGGCTGTGCCCTGGGCGAGGTGTGTATCTACGGCTGGAACTCCGCCGATTTCTTCAGCTGTGTGCCCGCATCGACCGGCACTCCCGTCGGTGCGGGCGGCGCCTGTGCGGGCCTGGACTGTGCGCCTGGATTGCAGTGCGTCGACGCCCGCACGGTGGCGGGGTGCGAAGGCCCGCCGGGAGGCTGCTGCAGCGCGCTTTGCCTGCTCGCGGACCCCGTGCCGCCATGCCTACCCGGCCAAGTGTGTCGACCGCTGCGCGGCGACGATGGACCACGTGGGGCGGAGGGCGTCGGCGTGTGCGGGCTGCCCGACTGATCGGGCCCCAGTCGCCGCAGGGGGGCAATCAGGCTCGGCTGAGCAGCGGCGAGCGTGAAAACGGCGACTTGGCGGGCGCGGCGACCAGTCCCGCGGCCATCGCTCCCGCGGCAAACTCCCCCTCGAGCCCGAGCCCGGGCAACGTCAGGCGACTGGCCAAGTGAAGGTTCTTGATCCCCGATCCGTGGGGCAGCACGCCGACGCCGAGGCTGGGCTCACCGTCGACACCGTAGATGGGATCCATGGGGACCTGCATGGCCGTGCCGGGCCCGAGGTCTTCGCGAGCCCGGCCGCGGCCGTCGGTGGCCTGGCGTCCGTCGTGGGGCGAGTGCAATAGCGTGAGGTGGTCGTGGCAAAACGGCAGCACACCGCGCGCGTCGAGCTGATCGAGCACCCGCTCGCGCAGCGTCGACGGGTCCTCGCCCGGCGCCACGATCCGCGTGATCGACAGCCGCCGCAGTCCCTCGCGGCTGCCGGGGCCGGTGCGCACATAGGTGTGTCCCACGCCGTGTGCGGCCCAGGTCGCCCGTGACGAGGAATCCCCCGGGGTGATCGGATGCTCGGGGGCGGGGACGCACACCGCGGTACCGGCCAGCGCCGGAGACAGCCCTCGCTCGTCGATCTCGGCGTGCAGCACGTACCGGTAGGCCACCGGGACCACCGCGGTGGAGGCGGTGGCGAGGAGCTTGGGCACCAGCTCGGGCGCGAGCATCCCGTCGACCAGGCGCCGGGCCGACATCGCCACGATCATGTGATCACAGCCATAGCGGTCGCGCTTGCCCAGCAGGCTCAGCCCGATGACCTTGCCGCGCTTGATCTGAATCTCGGCGACCCGGTGCTCCCGCTTGATCTCACCCGAGTGCAGCTCGATCCGCTGGAGCAGCGCCTTGCGGATGTGGGGCAGCCCGCGGGGGACGTCGCCGGGGCCCTGTGCCCACAGGCCCGCGAGGCGAAGGCTGGCGGCCTTGCCCAGCTGGGCGGGGCTGAGGTGCTGTAGCCAGGGTTCGACCGCCCGCGCGGCCGAGCGCAGCGGATGCTCGGGCGCGAGGGGAGCGAGCTCGTCGAGGTCGCGCCCGGGTAGCTGTCCCGAGACCCGCGACAGGAAGCGTCGCCCCCAGAACCCCTCGGCCACGAGCGCGTTGTCGGCGGCCAGGAGCTGATCGAACACCTCGTCGGTGGCCTGCGTCCAGCGCTCCCGCAGCGACCAGGCGTCGCTCACCTTGCTGTCGGGCCACTCCCGGGCGGTCTCGGCCTCGAAGCGGCCGTCGGGAGGCTGTACGTCGAGGCGATGCCGGGGCAGCACCCAGTGCACCATCCCCTCGACAGGCCGTGGTCGCGACGGATTTGCTGCCACAGGCCGAGCTCCTGGAACACGCGCTGAACCGGAGGGCTGCCCATGTGCAGCACGGGCGCGGTGTCGAGCCCAAAGGTCAGGTTGCCCAGGCGTACGTGGCCCTCGGCCGAGCCGTGGGGCATGACCAGCACCCGCTTGTTGCGGCGCGCCACCAAGGCCGCGGCCACCAACCCCGCTACGTCGGAGCCCAGAACGACCAGATCGTAGTGGTTGGTGGTCTGCGCCACGAGATCACGTGTCCATGAAGACCACGGGAGGACCGTCGGGGGCCCGCGCCACGATGCGCCCCACCGGGATGGAGCGCTCGCCGACGGTATCGAGCGCCGCGACGACGTCGGCGACGGCATCGGCCTGGACCACCAGCAGCATGCCCACGCCACAGTTGAACGTGCGCCGCATCTCCAGCGTGTCGACTCCCTGTGCGGCGATGGCCTGCAGCACGGGCGGGACCGGGACCTCGCCGAGCGTCAGCTCCATGGCCATGCCCTCGGGCAACACCCGGGGCGGGTTTTCGATGAGCCCGCCGCCCGTGATGTGGGCTGCGGCGTGCAGGGGGGACCCGGGCAGCGCCGTCATGGCCTCGAAGGCCTTGGCGTAGATCCGGGTCGGCGTGAGCAGGGCGTCGCCGACGGTGGTGTCGGGCGCGCCGGGCAGCGGATCGTCGTAGCCGAGCCCC
>JAHZJA010001111.1 GCA_022601155.1 Deltaproteobacteria bacterium
ACCTCGAGGGGCTGCCCCCACCTCCGCCGCTGTTCTCGGAGTCGATCTTGGAGAAGGCCTGGCGCATGGCGCTGGCCGACGGCCAGGGGAGTGAAGACGAAGCTCAGGTGCACGATGGGCTGGCGGCCAAGCTGGGCGTACCCGCGCCCGAGGCCGCACGCCTGCGTGCGCAGTGGCTGGCGCTGGCACATCGGCGCTCGGAGCTGGTGGCGGGGTTCGCCGCGGTGCTGGCCAACCTCGATGGCCGACTCGACCCCAGCGAGGCGATCGAGCTCGATGCCCTGCTCGATCGCCTGCCGGTTGCCGACGGTCGGCGCGAGGCCCTGGTGGCGCTGCGCGACGCCCCTCCGTCCCTCGATGCGATCGTCGGTGAGCTGCTGTCGATGGAGGCCGAGGAGCGCAGCATCGCCTTGCTTGCCCTGACCCCGGTGGTTCGTGCCAGCGCACGGGGTGACCGGGAGCGGGCGTTGTTCCTGGACGTTGCGTCTCAGCTGGCGATCGCCCCCGAAGAAGCCGAGCGCATGCTCGAGCACTGACCGTCGCATCGGGATGGCGGAGCGGGCGGAGCGGATCGGGCCCACGGCGCACTACACCGCCTACGTGTGGCGCCGCGCTGGCTTTGCGCATGCGCGGCACTTTTCCACCCGTCGCGGCGCGGTCTACTACTGGGGATTTTGGGCTCTGGGCGAGTGGATGATGCGTCTGCGCGGCACCACGCCGTCGATGGCCGAGGTGTTGGAGCATCGTCATCGGCTGATCGACGCGGTGGTGGAGCGGGAGCAACCGGGGGTGGTGGTGGAGCTGGGCGCAGGTCTGACCCGCCGCGCGGTGATGTGGGCCGCCGACCGTGGAGTGCCCGCCATCGAGATTGACCTCCCCATGATGGTCGGGCTCAAGCGACGTCACCTCGCCAGCGCTCCCGCGGCCCTGCGCGCTCGGCTGGCGGCACGGCACGTCATTCATGCGGGCGACTTGCTCGCACCCGGCTTCGACCAACGCCTCGCGCAGTGGCTCGGGGGCCACACACGACCGGTCGTGGTGGTCGAGGGCGTACTGGGCTACTTCGACGACGAGGCTCGGCGAGCGGCGATCGCAGCCGTGGCGTCGGGGCTGCGTTGGGCTGGTGGCGGCACGATGGTCAGCAGCCTGCACCTCGCCGCCGACCAGGCCCGGGCGAGCTGGTCGACCCGGGTTCGACGCGCGGCCACCAAGGCGCTGACCCGACGCTCGTCGGCGATGGAGCCGTTTGCCGACTGGGCGACCCTCCACGATGGGTTTACTTCCGCGGGCTTTGGGACCTGCGTGCGGGTCGAGCCTGCCACGCACGCCGATCTCGAGCCGCGGTTGATGAGGTTGCGATCGTTCGGGACCGTGGTGGTGGCGCGGATCGAACCGCCGCCGTCATGAGTCTGCCCCGGGGGGGAGGGCCAACCGGCGTCGCATCATGCCGTGGAGCACCGACGTCGGCAGCAGCCAGCGCGCGAAGGCGGCGGCCTTGGTCGCCCACCCCACGCGGTAGCGGGCGGCAAGACGCTCACACACGAGCACCCGGTGCACCACCTGGGCAACCTGCACGGGGTCGGTGGGGTCGTGGGCGGCCAGCTCTCGGTCGAGCGCGAGACGACGATGCTGCGCCGGGCCGTACAGGGCCTTGCCGCGGGCTGACCAGCGCTCCATCGCACGGAGGCTCGCCCGCTCCGCCTTGTCCCACAGGGGCGTGCGGACGACGCCCGGAACGACGGCGCATGTCTGCACCCCCCACGGCTGCAGCTCGTGCCGGAGGCTGTCGGTCACGGCTTCCAGCGCGAACTTGCTGGCCGTGTACGCACCCCACAGCGGCCCGGTGATCGTACCCGCCATGGAGCTGACGTTGATGATACGGCCCGCTGCGTCGCGCAGCGCCGGGGCAAAGGCCTGCGTGGTGGCGACCACGCCGAACACGTTGACCTCGAAGTGCGCCCGAAGATCTTCGATGGGGACGAGCTCGATGGGCGTGCTCCATCCGACAGCGGCGTTGTTCACCAGACCGTCGAGCCCGGCGGAGCCGACCGCGTCTCGTACCGTATCGGCCGCAGCCTTCAGTTGATCGGACTGGGTGACGTCGAGCACCAGGGGCACGATGTGCTCGGGCGCCGCGTCGCGCAGGGCCGCGCCTGCATCGGCGTCACGGACTCCCGCGAAGACCCGCCATCGCTGCTGTGCCATCCATACTGCGCAGGCGCGGCCGATCCCGCTGCCCGCCCCGGTGATCACCACGGACTTGGATGACATTGGGGCGAGGGTATCGGCGGACGTTCGGCATCTGACACGTTGGGGGCGAGACTTCGACGCTGGGGTGGGCGTTGACGCGCACCGGAACGCGCTATCCTTGCGCGGCCGGATGAGCGTTCGCCTCGAGGAAATACGGGCACGACTGCTGAGCCCCGACGAAGAGGTCGTCGAGGACACTCTTCGCGAGCACTTCACCCCGGTGCGGCGACAGACCCCGCTGACCTTTGATTGGTGCCCGGCGTGGCCCGTGCCACCGAACGAGGAGCACGAGGACTGGTTGCATCGGGTGGGGTGGGAGTTCATCGCGCTGGCCAACCGGGCCGAGCGTCGCGTTCGGAACTGGAAGTTTCGTCGTCGTCTGCAGCGGCGCCCGGGGCGGCCGGTCGTGGTGTGCGAGGGTGATTCGTGGGTCGCCCACCCGTTGCTCGAAGACATCGCAGATCATCTGTTCGACGACGACGGGCACGACTTCAACATTTGGTCCAAGGGAGCGGCCGGAGACCTGTTGGCCGACATCGAGCACGCCGCCGAGCACGAGACGGCACTCGCCGAGGTCGAGGCGTCGGCGATGCTGCTGAGCGCGGGCGGCAATGATCTGCTCACGCACTTCGGCGAGTTCCTCATCGAAGACGCGCAGACCGATGACCCCGCGCAGCGGATCACACCGCAGGTCGACGTGCGCATGGCCGAGCTCATGTGTGGCTTGCGGCGACTGGTGCAGGGCGTGCACGCCGTGGACCCCGCGCTGCCGGTCGTGGTGCACGGCTACGACTACCTTCAGGTCGCCGACTTTGGGCGGGGCCGGTTCCTCGGCGAGTTCTTCGACCGGGCGGGCCTGCGTGGCCCCGATCGTCAGGCGACCCTGACCCACATCGTCGATCGCTACAACGAGCACGTGCAGGCGGCATTGGCCGACCTGCCCTGTGTGCACTACGTCAACGTTCGTGGCGCCGTCGAAGACCGTGACGACTGGTTCGACGAGATTCACCCCAAGGGCAGGGGCTTTCGCGAGGTGACCGAGCGCATCGGCGCGGTGCTGCGCGAGGTCGTTGTGGCGGCCCGTCGGTCCTGAAGCGAGGACCCGCGGCTTGCACCTGCGCCGGGCAGGTGCGAGCCGAGAGCCCAGCCCTGGGTCTCGGCTGCGGGCCAGAGCCTCATGGGGATCGCGTTCACTTTGCCCACCCCGCGGGGGAGCGTCGGTGGAGTTCCCGTCGGCCAGGAACGGCGATGACGGCTGGCTCCAACGGGGGAGGCCCCACGCTCACCGAGCCGTGCGACGACCCAGCAGTCGCTCGAGACTCGCTCGGTAGCCGCGCGTGGTGGTCACCTGTCCCCCGCTGTCGGTCATCAGTACGAAGTCTCCGTGGAACCACGGCTGGATCTCCTGGACGCGGTCGAGGTTGACGATCGCAGAGCGGCTGACGCGAACGAAGCATCGCTCGTCGAGGGCGGCGGCCAGCTCCCGCATGGTGCGACGAATCCGACGCAGGGGCTGGCCGGGCACGTGGGCTCGGATGTACTTGCCCTCGGCCTCGAACCACTCGACCTCACTGACCGTCTGCAGCACGAAGCGCTCGCCGTCACGCAGCGCCAGCCGCTCGGTCAAGGGGGCGGCCGGGAGCCGTAGCGAGGCGATTGCGCGCTCGATCGCTCGGTCGAGCCTTCCCGGGGCGATCGGCTTGAGCAGGTAGTCGATCGCGTGTACCTCGAATGCTTCGACCGCCCGGTCGTCGTGAGCGGTGACGAAGACGACACGGGTGTCGAGCGGAAGCCTCCGCGCGATCGCAATCCCGTCCGGCCCCGGCATGCGGATGTCGAGGAACACGAGCAAGGGGTGATGGCGGGTGAGCGCGGTGATGGCCTCCAGCCCGTCGTGGGCCTGGGCCACCACATCGATCGACGGATATCGGGACAGCATGTCTGCGAGGAGCTCGCAGGCGAGCGGCTCGTCCTCGACGATGAGGGTTGGGATCGGGCTCATGGGGATGGTCGCTGAGGGCGGCGAGCGGGAAGATCGATCACGATGCGCAGGCCGTGACCGGCCGCGGTGGTCGGGAGCAGACGAATCCGGACGCTGCGGCCGGCGTGGAGGCGGAGCCGGGCCGCGGTGGTGCGCAGCCCGATGCCCGACGATGTGCTGGGGGCCCGTCCGTCGAGCGCCCGCTGGGCCTCGTGCCGCTGGTGGGCGTCGAGCCCCGGTCCGTCGTCGACGATCTCCAGACGCAATCGGTCGGAGTCGACGATGCGCGCCCGCAGCTCGATGCGCAGCGAACGGCCGGGGCGCAGCCCGTGGAGCACGGCATTTTCGACCAGCGGCTGTAGGCACAGGGCCGGGACCTCGACGTCCGCCGTCGCGGGGTCTATCCGCCACGCCACCCGCAGGCGCGGCCCAAAGCGGCGTCGCTGGATCCGCAGGTAGCTGCGACAAAAGCCGAGCTCCGCGGCCAGCGACACGCCCCGCTCGTTGGACACCAGGCATCGCCGCAGCAGCGACGACAGCTCCAGGAGCACCTGGGCGGCGGCCTCGGGCTCGCGTCGGACCAGGGCGACCGCGGTGTTGAGCGTGTTGAACAAGAAGTGTGGGCGCAGCTGAGCACGGAGCCGGTCGAGCCGCGCCCGCGCGAGCGCTGCCGACAGTGCGGCGGCGCGGCGCGCCTGCGTCGACCGATCGAACGCGACCACGGCCGCCGCGATCGCCCCGTAGATGATGAGCGCGGTCCCTGCGCTCCGCACGATGGCGAAGCGCAGCTCCGGGGTAGAGGCCTCGCCACGGGTCAGCGCGACCACGCTGAACACCGCGACGTGACAGGCCAGCGCGGCGCCGAAGTGGACCGGCACGCGCACCGCCACCGGCCAGCGCCCCGAGCGGGTCACCAGGGCCACGATGAACGGGACGCACGCGGCCCAGCTCATCCACAGCGGAAGCTCGGCGAGCCACAGTCGCCCCCACGACACCGGGCGCCCGATCTGCCGCACCGCTGCCCAGTTTTGCAGCGCGAGCAGGCTGGTCACGCCCAGCACCGCCGCGGCGAGCCCCGCGACCCGCGGTAGGCTTCGAGTGAGGCGCACGAGAGTTCGACCCCGCGGTGCTCGGCTTGGTGTCGCGTCGCTCAGCGATGCACCAGCAGTCGGTCTCCGTCGGCGAATGCACCAAAGTAGAGATCGACCACCCCGTCGCCGGACAGGTCTGCGGCCTCGACCTCTACACCCTCGCCCCAGATCCCAGCGGGGAACACGGTGTCGGTGGCATCGGTGAACGCACCGCCCTCGTTGAGCCATACGCGATACGGGGCAAAGGGCACCGAGCTCGTGACGAGGTCGGGGTCGCCGTCGAGGTCGACGTCGACGAAGTCGCCGTCCAGCGTGAACGTCGGGGTCCACGGCGGTGCTTCGTCGGCCGTGAACCCCCCGGTTCCGTCGTTGAGGAGCAGTCGATCGCGCGGATCCGATCCCGGGACCCAGGCCACGTTGGCGAAGAACAGATCGAGATCGCCGTCGCCGTCGACATCGGCGAGGTCGACGTTGCGGGTCTCTTCGTTGGTCGCCGTGGGCGCGAGCGCGTCCGGGACGTCGACGAACACGCCCCGCCCCTCGTTGCGCCAGATGCGATTGGGGCCCTCGTTGCCGATCACCAGATCGAGATCACCGTCGCCGTCCAGATCGCCCAGCACCACATCTTGGGTCACGTCGGACTGGGGGGGCAGGCGTGACGCGGTCTCGTCGACGAAGCCGCCCCGTCCGTCGTTGATGAGCAGCGTGTTCACCCCGTCGTTGCCAATGACGATGTCGAGCCAGCCGTCCTCGTCGAGATCGGCGGTGGCGACGGCATTGCTCCGGCCCTGCACCGGGAGCCCCTCGTTTTCGAACCGCGGCCCGCCGCTGTCGATGCCCACGTTGCGGTACAGCTCGTCGATCTGATCGTCTTCGCTGACCACCAGGGCGTCGATGTCGCCGTCGCCGTCGAAATCACCGATCGCGATGTCCTCGCTGTCGTGCATGACCTGGGGAATGCGGTCGCTGGCGTCGACGAATTCCAGCGTTCCGGTTGGAACCAGTGCGTTGAGCTGCAGCACGTTGGGTGGCCACTCCTTCGCGAGCAGGAGGTCGAGATCGCCGTCCCCGTCGAAGTCCGCGGCCCGGGCCTCCATCGTGCGGTTGGTCTGGGTGCTGACCGGCAGCGCGTCGAAGGTTCGTTCGTCGAACAGGGCGTGGGGGTCGGACTCCGGGCAGCGAGCGGGGGGCGGCATCATCCCGCCGGACTCGGCTGCGGTGGGGTCCTCGGGGTCGAGGTCGGGGTCGGCCGTGGTCGCGGCGGCTCCGCTGCTGTGAGCCGCGTCGGAGACCGAACCCGCCTCGGTGGGGATCTCGGGGCACACGGAGCGGTCGAGGCACGCGGGCGGCACGATGGCCAGTACCAGCAGACACCGGCGGCCAGGGGGCGAAGCGAGGTCGAACATCGTAGGGCAGCGTGGGCGGTCGACCATCGAGCGCACGGGCTTGGGCACGACCGCATCGATCGGCGGAACGAGCCCCGGCCGACCGGGCACGAGCACCGACCGGCCGGGACCAACAGCGGCGATCCGCACCGCACGCGAGCGGAGCTCAGCGAGCCAGGGTACCGATCTCGTCGCCGAAGCACCCGCAATCGGTCTTGGTGCGCCAGCAGCCGCTATTGCCCCAGGGAAAGGGCAATCTCGTCGTGCATGGGAGTACCCCGTGCCGCCGGGGGGTTGTGAGTCGGCGGTCGTCTCGAGCGTGCGAGGTTGCCGGCCAGACGCATCGGGCCGGGCACGAGCTGGCGGGACCGGGGCACGACTCGTGCCGCCGACGGCTCCGTGCCTCGGGTCGACGGGGGAGCCGCCCCGAGATGCGATGCGGGCGCCCGCGTGCGATCGCCCAGGGCACCCGCCGTCGTCCGCGGATCGACGGCGATGCGGCTGGGGCCTCGGAGGGCGCCTATTTCAGCTCGAGGTGCCCGGGCATCACCGCCTGGGCCTGGCCTTGCGGCAGGAACAGCAGCGACAGGGGAAGCTTGGCGAGCGCTTCGTTGAGCGCCAGCGGCAGAGCCCGTCGCACGACCGCGCCGTGCTTGGCCTCGCGTCGACGATGGGTGGCGCGGCCGACGGGTCCCACCCGGCCCCGCTGGCCGCGGGCCGACTCGAGGATGAGATCGACCAGCGACTTCTGCTCGGGCAACAGGCGCAATCGGAGCGAGCGCCACTTGGGCAGGCCGGCCTCCTTGCGGATCATCTCCACGGCCTCGTGCATGCCGCCCATCCCGTCCACCAGGCCCAGCGTCTTGGCGTCCTCGCCCGAGTACACGTGCCCACGGCCAAGCTCGTCGACCTTCTCTACGGTCATGCCGCGGTTTTGGGCCACGCGCTCGCGAAACAGGTCGTATGTGCGGCCGATCGACGACTCGATGCGCGCGCGCTGGTCGTCGCTGTACGGCGAGAACGGGGTGCCGATGTCGGGATTGCGCCCCTGCTTGAGCGTGCTGGTGCTGATGCCCAGCTTGCGTAGCAACCCGGAGACGTCGAAGTGGATCGAGATCACCCCGATGGATCCGGTGATCGTCATCGGATCGGCGAGCACGGTCGGTGCGCCCATCGCCACGTAGTAGCCACCGCTGGCCGCGACGTCTCCCATCGACACGACGATGGGGGCGGCGAAGCGCGGGTCTTGCTCGTGGGCCTCGGCGGTGCGGGCGACCTCTCGCCAGATCACATCGGAGGCCAGCGCCGAGCCTCCGGGGCTGTTGACCCGCAAGATGACGCCGCGGCAGTAGCGGTCGTCTCGGAGCTCGCGCAGGGTCTTGGCGATGGTGTCCCCCCCGGCGAAGCGCAGGTTGAAGAACGGAATCGTGCGGCTGTTGCCGTCGACGATCATGCCCTCGACCAGCACCACCGCGATGTACGGGTCCTTGGCCCAGTGCTCGCGCGGGGAGGTGTCGGTGATGCGACCAAACTCCACGTCGGCGCCGATGCGCTCGGAGATGCGGTCGAGCAGCTCGTCGCGGAACACGACCTCATCGGCCAAGCCCTGCTCGATAGCCGCGTTGGGGCCCCAAGGGGCTTGATCGAAGCGGCTGCGGACATCCGACAGCGCCAGACCACGGGCCTGAGCCACGTCGTGGATCACTTGGTCGTAGTGGTCGCGCTGGAGCTCGCTGCGTTGCTCGCGATCGGGGTCGGATGGACCCGTCCGATCGAAGCGCTCGCCTGCGCTCTTGTACTCGTCGACCTTGATGACCTCCGCTTGGACCCCGAGCTTGTCGAGCGCACCACGGAAGTACAGCGACGTGGCCGAGAGCCCGTAGGTCTCGAGCGAACCGGCCGGGTGCACATAGATCTGCTCGGCCACCGAGGCCAGGTAGTAGTCCTTGAGGGTGGCGTTCTCGATGTACGCGAACACGTGGCCGCCCGCGTTGCGCACCCGGACGATCGCCTGCCGCAGCTCGTGCAGGCTCGACCATCCGGCCCCGGTCCCGCGAGCATCGAGCACCAGCACGGAGCGGTCCCCGCCCTCGCGCGCGCGCTCCAGTCGCTGCAGCATGCTGATGAGCGAGCGCTCGTCGCCCACTGTGGACAGGTCGAACCGGTCGGCGTCGATCTGCCGTGGCCAGACCACCCGACCGCGTGGGCGGCTGTGTAGTCGGGCGGAGAATCCAACCCCGTCGAGGCCATCGGAGACCCCAGCGTGCACGCCACCACCGACCGTCAGCATGTCCCACGAGGCCTCGAGCGCCACCCCACCACGCAGGGCCTTCTCGCCGCGGACGCGCTCGAACGTCACCGGGTCGAGGGCCGAGGCCCGGACCTGCTCGATCTCACCCTTGAGGGCCCAGCCCTGGAAGCGCACGGCGACGCGCCCCCGCGGCAAGAAGCCGGAGATGTCGACGCGCTGCGGATTCTCGCCGTTTTCGCTCACCAGGACTTGCTGCCGAGCTCCGGCCGCAATCTCGAAGTGGTGGGTGCCCAGCGGGCGAACGGCCAGCTCGCCCGTCAAGCTGAAGTGTGCCGGGAGGGCCTGGCTGTCGACATCGACCGGGGACAGCCGTGCCGTCACGCCAGCGGAGCCGTAGTTGAAGATTCGAACGAGCGCGCCGACGTCGAGGTCGGGACGCTGCAGCCAGCGACCCTGGGCTCGCACGCCGTGCACTCCCACACCAAACGCCGCATCGTCGAAGTCGCCCGCGAACGCAAAGCTGAGCTTGGTGAGGTTGGGGTTGGCGGCGGCATCGAAATCGGCCCCCGCCAGCCGCAGCCCCGGTCGCACCAGCTGAACGCCGAAGCCCGTGGCGAGGCCAAAGCCGAGGTTGGCGGCAAAGAACCCGCCGTAGCCCGTCCCTCGGGTGTAGTCCGAGATGTTGCGGTAGCCCATGAACGTGATGTCCAGGCCATCGACGTCGGCCAGCAGGGCGGGGTTGAGCTCGATGCTGGACGCATCACCCTCCCCGGAGATGTCGTGCACCACCCGATCCACGCCGTCGGTGGCGTGGCGATCTTGGGCGCGGGGCACCTGGGCCTGCGACCCGGAGGGCGCCAGCGCGATGAGCAGGGTGGACAGCAACAGGGCGCCCCGGTGGCGCAAGAAGGCGACGTTCACTGGATCTCATCCTCGGTGATGATGTCGACGATGGCCAGGATGTGGCGGACCTCGATGATGCGCAGGGTCTCGTCCCACGGAACCGCGGTCCCGCGTTCCTTGCCGAACAGCACGTTGGCGCCCAGGGGCACCCCGCTGACGTTCTTGCCGAAGTCCGCGCGGCCGAGCTCGGTGTCGTCCGCATCGTCATCGTCATCGTCGGAGTACGCGTCGGCCTTGGGCTTGGTCCGCGCGACCTCGACCACTTCGCCCAGCAGGGCCATGGCGTTGTCGTCCTTGACCCCTTGCGGGAGGAACAAGCCCGCCTCGGAGCGGTCCGGCGACTTGAGCACGCGAACGAGGACCCGGGGACCCAGCGGTTGGACGTGGCGACTGACCGGGCGCGGCGGATCGACGCCGTCCTCGTCTTGGTCGTCGCTCTTGGATCGCGCGCTCGTGGCCATGCAGGGTCCGTTCGGTCGGGATTCAGGCGTCGTCGGCCGGAGGATCGGCCACGAGGGAATGTCCGGTACTTCCGGTGATCATCACCTCGACGGTCTGCCCAGGGGTCCCCACATCGCGGGGTAGCAAGACCTTGTGGAAGCTGGGGGTGCGCCCCACCATGCGATCGCCACGGCGAGAGACGGCGGTGACGAGCACGGCCTGGCGCGTGCCCACCCGGGCTTGGTGCGAGGCGTGGGTGTGCTGCTCCTGGAGCGCAATGACCTCTGCCAGCCGTCGCTTCTTGGTGGCCAGGGGCACGTCGTCCTCGAGCTTGCGCGAGGCATAGGTGATGCCGCGGTCGCTGTAGGCGAACATGAAGGCGGTGTCGAAGCGGATCTCCTTCATCAGCGCCAGGGTCTGGGCGTGCTCGTCCTCGGTCTCGCCGCAAAACCCGACCATCAGATCGGTCGACAGCGCGATGCCGGGCACCGACTCGCGCAAATGGGCCACCAGGTCGACGAACTGCGCGCGGGTGTAGCCCCGGCGCATGCGCTCGAGGGTGGTGTCGGCCGCCGCCTGCAGCGGAAGGTGGACCTGGGGACACACCTTGGGCAGCCGGCCCATCGCCGCGACCAGCTCGTCGGAAAAGTCGACGGGGTAGGGACTGGTGAAGCGAATGCGCTCGATGCCGTCGATCTCGTGGACGGCGGCGAGCAGCTGCGCGAACCCGACGTCCTCCCAGCGGTAGGAGTTGACCGTCTGCCCCAGCAGCACGACCTCGCGGTAGCCGGCCGCGGCTCGGGCCCGGACCGCCCGCAGGACCTCGCGCGGCGGGACCCCGCGCTCTCGGCCGCGGGTGAACGGCACCACGCAAAACGTGCAGAACTTGTCGCAGCCCCGCTGGATGGTGACGAACCCGCTGACCCCGTCGTCCTGCGGATCCTCGGCGAGGCCCTCGTAGACCTCGGCCTTGTCGAGCTTGACGTCGATCACCCGCTCGCCAGTGCGGGCGCGGTCGACCAGAGATGCGATGCCTCGGTAGCTGTCGGGTCCAGCGACCAGCGTCACGTGGGGAGCGCGCTCGGCGACCCGCGTCTTGAGGTGCTCGGCCATGCACCCGGTGATGCCGATGACGAGCCCGGGGTTGTCGCGGCGGTGCCGGAGCAATTGGCTCGTGCGCCCGACGACGCGGTCCTCGGCCTTCTCCCGGATCGCGCACGTATTGATCAGCACGACGTCCGCTTGTGCGGGATCCCGCACGCGGACGTAGCCACCTTCACGCAGGCGGCCGGCGATCAGGGCGGAATCCGCCTGATTCATCTGGCAGCCCAAGGTTTCCAGGTAGACCCGCGGGGCGTTGGGGAGATCGTCGGAAGCCACTTCCTCGTCCGATTGCCTCGTAGGGCCGGTCGAGGGTGCCTGGGCGCGGCGGATCTGCACGAGGCTGGGCAAGGGCGCAAAATCCTACGCGATCGGGGCAGGGCTGTCAGGCCGTTGTGTGCGCCGGGCGCGACGGGTACTTTCCGGTTGGGGCCGGATGTGCTTTACAATCCGGCCGCTTTACGAGGGGTGGCAATGGCCTTCCGTCACGCCACATCCTCTTGGAGGCACCGTATGCGCAGCTCCTTCTCCGTCATCGTTGGCCTCGTCCTGTTGGTCCCGGTCGCTTGCACCGAGCCGCCCAAGCCCGCGAAGGCTCAGGACCTCGATAAGATCAAGCCGGCCGATGGCAAGTCGGAACAGGTCGAGCTCGGCTCGATCCCCGATGGTCCCGTCGGCAAGGTGGGCGCGGTCGAGATCCCCAACCAGACCTTCCGCGAGATCTATGACCTCAAGGTCAAGAAGTACGCCGACCGCGGACGCGACATCCCGCCCTCGGCGGACCGCCGCTATCGCAAGTCGATCGCCGAGCGCCTCATCTATCACGAGGTGCTCGCTCAAGAGGTCAAGACGCTGGGGGTCGAGTACGACGCCGACGCCTTGACGCAGCGGCAGGACCAGCAAAAGCGAGGCATCCGCGACTGGGACAAGCACCTCGAGCGTCGGGGTGAGACCGAGACCAGCCTGCGCGAGATGGTCGTCGCCGAGCTTCGGGAAAAGGCGATCCTCGAAAAGCAGGGCAAGCTGGAGGTCTCCGACGCCGAGATCGAAGAGGACTATCAGAAGATCAAGGGCAACTGGGTGTCCGACAAGCCCCGGGTTCGGGCGTCGCACATCCTCGTGCCCATCGGCCCTCAGCCGCCGCCACGCGCCAAGGCGGGCGAGAAGCCGCCCGAGCCCACCGACGACGAGCGCAGCAAGTGGGAGGCCGAGGCGCTGGCCAAGGCCAAGGAAATCCACGCCCGCGTCATCGTCGAGGGGGCCGACTTCGGCAAGATCGCAGCCGAGACCTCCGTGGGCCCCAGCGCCTCCAAGGGTGGAGACATCAGCATCTTCACGCCCGACCGCATGACCGAGGAGTTCTCGAAGGTCGCGTTCGAGCTCGAGCCCGGCCAGATCAGCGGCCCGGTCAAGACCAAGTTCGGCTACCACATCATCAAGGTGACCGGTAAGTGGCCGGCGGGAGAGCTGCCCAAGGAGGCGCTCGCCGATCAGATCCGCGACCGGCTTCGTCAGCGAAAGCTCCACCAAGGGCGTCGTGAGCTCAAGGAGGCGCTGCTGGCCAAGTACGAGGTGGTCGACAACATCAAGCCGACCCTGGGCCCCGAGCCCAAGCGCAACCGTCGTCCGCGGGGCGAGGGCAAGGGAGGCAAGGGCGGTGCCCGCAAGCTCGGCCCGCGCAGTCGCGAGGGCAAGGGTCCGCCGCGGCGCGGAACCAACGACAAGGGTGCGCCCAAGGATGAAGCGAAGCCCGAGGGCTGAGCGGCACGGCAGGTAGAGGGTTGGCGTCGATGCGCTGACCCTGTGCAACGAAAAGGGCAGCAACCCGTGGGGGTGCTGCCCTTTTTGCGTCGTGGACCGGGGCGTACCCCCGGAGCGGTCGCTACATGAACGTCCCGCCGACGTGCAGCCCGAAGACCATCTGGTGCACGGGCGCGAGATCGGTGGAGCCAGTATCGACGCAGTTGGTGGTGTTGCCCGTCTGCGCGCAGGTCCGACGGTGCCCGTTGAGGATGAGGTCGAGCTTGGCGCCCAGGAACACGCGACGAGTGAGGAAGATGTCGATCGTGGGGGCGAGCTTGAACGCGAACCCTTGCGAGTAGTCTTTGTCGCCGTTTTCGTGGACGAAGGTCTGGCGCGAGAAACCGGGGCCCAGGCCCAATCCAAAGTCGAAGCGCCATACCGGCAGGGTGGGGCGCACCACGCCGAACACGCTGTTCTGGAAGCCTCGGCGGTAGTTGTCGGCGCCGGAGACCTCGTAGCTGGTGTCGAAGAAGCCCAGGTTGTAGGCGGCGCCCGCGAACACGTAGCGATTGAAGCGGTAGCCCAGCTCGGCGCCCATACCAAACGAGGGACGGGTCCGGCCGTCGATGGTCACGCCGCCATCACTGACGTTGTCGCGCGCGCACTCGGCCTTGCCCGGGATGCAGGCGGCGCCGCCGAAGATGATTCCGTACTGGCCGCCCTTGCGCTTGATGTTGGGGCGACGCCGGGCCTCCGCGTCGCTGGACACCCCGGCGGTAACGAGCAGGGCAGCGGCGGCGAGGCCGAGGGACACGGTGCGGGCGCGGCGGTCGAGCATGGGGTCGGTCGTCGATTCGTGCTTGGAGGAGGAAGGGGCGGGCGGGGCAGCACGCCACTTGCTGGTGTGGGATGCGATCGGGGCCCCGGTTATTCACACAAGGTGGTGACAGACCCCACTTGCGGCACATCCGCCGGTCTACACCACGGGGCCTGGCCCTAGGATCGCGTCAGTGCTCCGCACAGCCAAAAAACCCACCGACCCCGAGGGCTTGCCATATACAATACGATAAGAAGCTGTAGTAACTGGGATGGCCTCTGGTCACGCTCCGGTGGGCCTGGGTATACGGATGTGCTATGGCTGTGTCAGCGCACGAAATCCGCAAGAGTAGCGTCAGCGCGCATTGCGGATTTTAATACGGCGATCAACGAAGGATTGAGGAATGTCGCAGCTCGACGAGCTCGAGGAGCAAAGCGTCTACATCTTCCGGGAGGCCTTCAAGCACTTCAAGCAGCTGTGCATGTTGTGGTCGATCGGGAAGGACTCGACCGTGCTGCTGTGGCTGGCGCGCAAGGCGTTCTTCGGCCACGTGCCGTTCCCGCTGGTCCACATCGACACCAACTTCAAGGTCCCGTCGATGATCACCTACCGCGACCGCCTGGCGCGCGAGTGGGGATTGCAGATGGTGGTGGGCCAAAACCGTGAGGCGCTGGCCCAAGGGATGAACCACACCAAGGGGCGGCTGACCTGCTGCAAGGCGCTCAAGACCA
>JAHZJA010001112.1 GCA_022601155.1 Deltaproteobacteria bacterium
CTCGCCGCGACGCTGAGGACCAGTAACGCCGTCCCCGCTCGTTGCCACGCGCCTGCGGTGATCGAGCTCCACGGCGTGCTCATGCCCGACCGCCTCGGCGCGCCCGTCCTCTACGCCCTAGCCCCGCGCCGAGCAGCAGCGCGAACAACGATGCCACGCCCCCACCCCAGCCCGATCCGGTGGTGCAGCCGCAGCCATCGGCGCCATCGCTGGCGTCGGCGTCGGCTTCGGGATCCTCATCCGGATCGACATCGGGATCGTCCTCCGGGTCGACGTCGGGATCGTCGTCGGGGTCCGGGTTGGGCTCGGCGGCGTCGACCATCACCACCTGCGGCTCGGTCTCGAGGGTGTTGCGCTGTCCGTCCACGGTCGCGATGCGCACGGCGACCTCGGACTGCGGCGGCGCCTCGACGAACCCTGACAGCGCGAACGTCACGGCGCCTTCGAGATCGGGGACGTCTTCGGTAACGAGCGCCAGCGGCACGACCTGCTCCGGCTCCCCGTCGATGGCGACGAGCGCGACCGCGGTGGGCAGGGTGAGGGCGTCGGTGACCGTCACGGCGATATCCAGGCCGCCCTCGGCCTGGCTGATGTCGAACTGTTCGACCTCGGGCGGGGTGACGTCTCCCTGGGCGAGCACCGAGATCCCGTGCATCCACTGGCCACCCGCGTAGCACTCGCTGTCCTCGGTCGCCACGACGTCGAGGGCCAGCCGGACCTCGGCATCCTCGGCCAGCGGCTCGGGGCTGTCGAGCACGGCGTACATCACCGCGTGGGGATCTTCGGGGATGGTGATGCTCGCCTCGATGGGGATGTTCCCGTAGTCGTCGGCGTAGGCCATGATGGGCTCGCCCTGGGGCAGGTACAGGAACAGCTCGGATCCGGGAGGCGCTCCCTGCACGCCTCCGACCAGCGCGGCGGCGAACGCCTGGCCCGTCTCCATCGTGTTCCAGTTGCCCATCTCGATCATCGACACGCGGCGGGTATGAGGGTCTTCGGCGGGTGACGGTGGAATGTCGAACACGAGGTCTTCGGCGTCGAACCAGCACCCGCCCCAGATGTTGACGGCGTTGGTCACCATGTCGCAGACCGTGGGCGAGAGGTTGATGTTCTGCCCGCGTACGTTGCCGCAGCTGGCGCCCATGTAGCAGGGGCTCCCGTCGTCCTCGATGGCCTGCACCAGGTCGAAGTAGATGGCGCCGTAGGCTTCGGCGGGGATGCCCCCGAACACGGTCTCCTGCAGCAGCACCGGGGTCTTGCCGCCCGCGGGGACGGAGACTGGCGTGCAGCCGAAGTGCTGCCCAGGCGGACGGCTGACCGTGCCGTTGGGTGTGCACTCCCACGTATCGCCCATCTTCTCGACGGTGTTCTGCGGCATCGTGATGGGATCGGCATCGAGCCGGATCATCGAGCACAGGTGGAACAGCATGTCCTCGTCGCCGTCGTTCTCGAACACGAACGCCAGCATCAGGTGAGTCTGAAGAGGGTCGGTCGTGATGTAGCTGGCCAGCGTGACGCTGTAGTCGACGGAACTACCGGGCCCGGGAGGATTCATCGAGCCGGTCGTACCCACCGCGGCGGCCTCGGTGGGCAGCGCCAGCGCGAGCAACGGAAGCATGGCGGCCGCGAGCCCGAGTCCCGCGCGCCGCGGGGGGCGAGGGCGACGGGTCGCCGTTGGGCCTAGGGGGGCGTTGGCAGGAAGTCGGGGATCAGCGAGATGGTCGAACATGGGCCTCGTTGGGTGGTGGGGGTCGAGGCACACCCTGTGGTGAGGGGTGCCATCGTTGTAATCGACCCGGGCCCCAATTCGATTGCGACTCCCTCCGGTTCACCGGTAGGGGCCCGCGTAGCGCCCCTCGTTCCGTGCGCGTCGGCACAGACGGTGCCTTCGCGGTGCGAGCATCATCGCGCATCAACGAGCCGGCTGGCTAGAGCCCCGCAGACGTGTGGTTCGCCGCCTCGGGGCACGAGATCGACGCTTCGTCGCCCGTCGAGATGGAGCCATGGTGGTGATGAGCAGGTGGCCGTGCTGTACCGAGAGGCGCTCGGCCGTCACGGTGCAAGAGCGAACGGTCGCCAACGCGACGACGCGCTCGGGGTCGCGTTGGACTCGAGCGGGGACCTCTGAAGCAAGGGCCGCCATCGCGAAGCCAGGCGTGTCGTGGACATCCTGCGTCGCGTCGCGAACGACGGGGGCTGGCCGATGTCGACGCCGTGGCTGTCGACGCCGTGGCTCAGGTCGGATCGATGGCGCGCTCGGTGCCGCCCCGCTGCGGATCGAACGCAAACTCAGCCATGACCTCTGCGACGCGGTCGGACCAGCTCACGCCCACGTGACTGGTGTCGCGCACCACGACGAACTCACCGGGCGTTCCGAGCCGCTGAAACTCCTCACGAGACTCGTCCAGGTCGAGAAGTGCATCGCGCTCGCCCGCGATCCACAGAACCGGTCGGGAGAACGCCGCGTGGAAAGTATCGGGGTTCGAGGCCGCCATGCCCTGCAGCGTGGTGAAGCTGTAGTGCAGGGTGTCCAGGGCGGTCTGGTACTCGGGATCCTTGTGCAGCGACAGGACGTAGCGATGCGGGTTGCCCCGGCGTGCGTCCCCGAGGGCGCCCAGGTCGACGCGAGCGTAGCCAGTGCCCGAAGCACGCCCGCAGTCCCACTGTGCGAGGTCGTTCTGAGGCTGGTCGGGGTGATGGAAGGGGGTGAGCTGCATCGCGCCCACCAGGTGCGCCATGCCGATCCGCTCCACGTACCGTGCGACGAGCCCGGCGCCGCTGCTGTGGCCCGCGAGGAGCAACGTCGCGTCAGGCCAGCGGCGCTCGAGGTCGACCACGAAGCTGTGGAGATCGCGAGTATGCTGATCCTCGTCGAGCGCATCTCCAGGCCGCCCGGGCCAGTACGCGCCGTCGTCGACATAGGCCCGTACGCCCTCGGGGTCATCGCAAGCCGTCGTGGGGCAGGTGGAGCGACCATGCCCGCGCACGTCGATCACCCGGGCCAACACGCCCCGCGCTGCCAAGCCCGCGCCGAGTACCGAGTACAGCTCTCCATAGGCGGACGAGCCCGGGACCAACACCACGACCGGGCCGGTGCCGTCCCATGGATCCGGGATCCAGTCGGTGTAGGCCAGCGGCAGCCCATCCTCCGCTTCGAGGAACGAGATACTCGGCGGCGGCGGCAAGCCTGGCCCCGCGAGGAAGTCCTGCTCCCAGGCCTCGGGAGCACCCAAGGTCCCCTCGGGCGGAGGATCACAGGGCTCCGCACACGCGCCAACGGTCGTGACCAGCAGCAACAGCCCGAGGGCGACCCCGTGGGGTCGGATCGACGGGGGGACGGTGGGCTCGAGGTCGCTCATCGACGCCTCCCCGGCCGCCAGCCGAAGCCCGACTCGAGCCCCACGGTGAACGAGTGGATGGCCGGGCGCTCGAAGCTCGCCTCCCACAGTGGCTGCGAATGCGGAGACCCCACGGGTATGTGCACGAGGTAGCCCGCCGTGATCACCACGCTGGGGCCCTGTCCCACGTATGCCCAGCCCACGCGCGGATGCAACGAGGGGCCGAGGTAGACCAGTGCGCCGCCCTCCTGCTCCGAGCCCACGCTGTGGACTACGGATGCAAACCCGACATCGAGCCCCGCCAACAGTCCGAAGGGGGCCCAGTACCCGGCCCCGATTGCGGTGTCGACGAAGGTGGTGGTCGTGGGGACGGGCGAGATGGCGTCACGGTTGTTGCGCAGCCCGTATGACATCGACATGCCGACATACAGACCGCTGCGCAGTCTCATCCGCCCGCGTAGGCCCCACGTGGGCAGGAACACCGAGCCGACGGGCGCAAAGCCGTACGCTCGCAGCTGGTCATCGAGCGCGGCGAGGCTGCCCACCTGGGGCTCGAAGGCAAAGCCGAAAGCGATGGCCGAGACGGCCGGGGGCTGCTCACGTGGGGCGCCGGGCAGTGGCTCGCTCGGCGCGAGCAGGAACGCAGCGATGACGACGGGCATCGGCATGGGCGATTGACGGTACACCCTGTACGCGCCTGGGCCCGACGTCGTCGCGAGGGGCGAGCGATTGCGGTGACCGTTGCCCTACAGTGACTCCGGTTACCCGACCCCGATGACGCCGATCGTTCGCGCGATATGATCCGTTCGGCGCCAGCCGACTCTACAGGGGAGATGACCCGCCGACTCTTCGCTGCACTC
>JAHZJA010001113.1 GCA_022601155.1 Deltaproteobacteria bacterium
ACGTGGAGCTCGTTCGAGGACTCCGAGTGGAGCGGCCCGGCGCTCGAGCGCATGGTCGTGGACACCCGCTGGGACGCGGACTCCGCCGGCCGGGCCCGCGGGCAAATCCTCGAGGTCGACGGCGAAGGCGACCTCCGCTACGGCAGCCTCGTGGTCAGCGAGTGCCACGGTCCCGACGGCAGCCTCTCGTTCCGTCAGCTCAACGAAGCCTACGACGCCCTCGAGCCGGGCTACTCCTTTGGCGAGGAGAGCACGTGTGTGTTCGGTGACGCCGAACTCGAGATCGCGAAGTAGGTCGCGGGGCTGACCTGGGCGCAGTCCGGGGGGCGGCGAGGCAACGAAGCCTCGTCGCCCGCCCGCGTTTTGGGCTACTGCGTGATGTTCAGGGTGAAGTCACCGCTCTGCTGGATGCTGCTGTCGACGTAGATGATGATCTCTTCGCCCGCCAGCAGGTCGACCGTGACGTCGATGGGGTTGTTGACCCCGCCCACGTTGCAGCCCAGTGAGGCACCACCACACGCGGCCGACTCGACGTACAGCGAGTGCTGGAAGGTCGTGCCGTTGGTGTCGATGATGTACGTCCCGTCCGCCGGAGCCGTGAAGGCGTGGGCGATGTCGGGACCGTGGCTGAACGGCCAGCACGGCGGCGTGGCCGTGTCCGGCTGGCCCACGGTGGTGCCCAGCACCGTCTGTGGCACCGCGCTACCGATGTCGAGATCGGGGCACGTGTTCTCCTCGATCGCCAGGGTGTACGGACCCTCGGCGCCGCTGCGGCCATCGACGACCACGGTGATCGTCTCGCCCGCATCGAGCTCGAGGTACATCAGCGACTGCTCGTCCGTGTTGCCGTCGACATAGTCGTCGGCGCACTCGAACGCCTCTACACCACACGCGGCATCGCGAGCGTACAGCACGGTGTCGAAGCTCGAGCCCAGCGTGCTGAAGGTGTAGCCGCTGGTGGCGGGTGCCGTGAACGTATAGGCATCGTCCCCCGCGTGGGCTCCGACCGGGTCGACCGGGCTGCACTCGCCGTCGTCGAACGAGGTGTTGTCGCTCTGGCTCGTGTCACCCATCACCACCTGCGGGACCATCGACCCCAGGTCGGCGTCGGGGCAGCTGCCGCTGAACGTGCCGATGTTGAGCGTGTACGGACCCGATTGCCCGCCCTCGCCATCGACCACGACGGTGACCGTCTGACCGGCGACCAGGTCGAGCACGAGCCCAGCCGGGTCGTCGCCGAACGGCGCGGACAGGTAGCGGTCGCACGCCAGCGCCTCGCCGGCACACCCCGCCCCGTCGAGGATGTACAGCGCGCTGTCGAAGGTGGTGCCCACGGTGTTGAACGTATAGGTGTCGTCCTGCGGCGCGGTGAACGTGTAGATGTCGTCGGGCGAGTCGCCGCCGGGCTGGTAGCCCTGGCGGCATCGGCCGAGCATCGTGTTGTCGGAGGTGGACGTATCGCCGGAGACGGACTGCGGCACCACCGAGCCCAGGTCGCCGTCGGGGCACACGCCCTCGAGCCCCCGGACGTTGATCGTGAACTCGCCCTGGCTGGTGGGCGGGAACTGGTTGGTCGCATCGATGGCCACCGAGACCTGCTGCCCCTCCTCCAGCCAGTGGAAGACCTGCGAGAAGCCGAGCAAGGGCACGAAGCTCTCGCACTGCAGCATGAACGGGTCGTTGCACTCGATCCCCGACCACAGCGAGAGCATGTCGTTGCCGAACACGGTGCCGTCGTCGTCGAACACGTACATGCCCGTGGTCGGAGCGGTGAACCCGAACGCACGGTCGGGGTTGCCGAAGCCGAACAAGACGTTGGGCTGGTCGCCACAGGAGGTGACCCCGTGGGTGTCGGGCATGCCCGTGGTCGTACCCGAGACGGTCGCCGGCACCGAGTCACCGAGGTTGCCGTGCGGGCACGCGGCCTCGGTCACGTCGAGGGAGTACTGGCCACCCCCTGCCGCCGCACCGTCGACCACGGCCACGACGGACTCGCCCGCTTCGATCCAAGCATCGAGCGTCTCGGGCGTGCCGCTCCCGGCGACCCGATCCTCGCAGCGAATCTCGGCCCCATCGCACTCCTGGCGCAGATAGACCACGCTGTCGAACCCGGGGCTGTCGGCGGAGAACCGGTACCATGCGTCGGTCGGTGCGGTGAACGACAGCGCTTGGTCATTGCCGACATCACCACCACAGGTGCCGCTCATGTCGTTGCCCGAGGCCGAGGTATCGCCCGGGAACGACGCGGGCACGACGGCTCCGAGATCGCCGTCGAGCGCACACACGGGCGGCGGCACCGGGAACGGCCAGGCGCCGGGCTGCCCCATGTCGACCAGCACGAACCCGCCCGAGGGCACGTCGAACTCGGGATCACCCGGTCCGTAGTGCGACAAGATCGTCTGCGTGACGGGGTCCCAGCCCCGCACACCCACCGCCCCCGGCATCGCGGCCAGGACTTCGCTGGCGAGCATGTCCGGGTGCGTCAGCGGCAGCGACACGTAGTTGTCGCCTACGACCAAGGGCAGCTGCAGCTCGTCGACATCGGGCACGTAGCCCGTGAACACACGGGTCTCGCTGCCAGGAAGGGACAGCGTGATGATCGGGGCATCGCCCAGCCGATGGGTCCACTCCCCGAACGGCGAGCCTATCCACCACTGCAGCCAGGTCTGGCCGGGATACCACCAGTAAAACGCATTGACGAAGCCCGCCCCCGCCAGCGGCACCAGCGTGGAGGCGGTGGTGATGCTCGGGTCGATGAGAGACAGCGGTACGAAGTTGAATCCCGACTCCACGGCCAGCACGTGCACGCCGACCGTAGTCGAGGTCTGCACCGCACCGTCCGTCCGAACCACGTAGTAGCTGTTGTCGCAGGTGGCACAGGCCGCACCAGCATCGACCAGCACCGTGCCCGAGGTCGTGCCCACGAGCACGCCGCTGGGATCACCGGGTGCGAAGTAGGGCTCGGTGCTGCGCCACACCTCGTAGCTGCCCGCCCCCACGTCGGCCCAGGTGAGCTCGATGTCGGCACTGGTGCCCACTTGTGTCGCGGACAGATCGAAGCCCGGGAGGATGGCCTCGGGATCGACCTCCGCCGTGAGCCCGATACCGTCGACCCCGGCAACCGGGGCATGCGTCTCCCCGACCTCGAGCGCGTCCGACCCGAGATCGTCGCGGGTGTCTCCACACCCCACGAACATGGCCGCGACCGCCAACAGCGGTCCGTAGTGAACCGACGACTTGAATGATTGATGACCCATCGACTGCTCCTTGTCATCGACGGAACTCAGCCCTCCCCCGAGAGTTGAAGAAGTGGTTCGGCAACCCGACCACCGGTCCTCCGGCTCCGCTCGACGTTTCATCCGTACCACCTCGGACCACCTCTGTATACCTTTATCCGGATAGCCGAATCACTCCGTAGGCGGTCGAATCTGGGCGATAATGCGCAATCTAGGGCTGTTCCACGGTTGCGCGTGGCCGGACACCGTTCGCGGAGCTCGCCCGATGCCAACCGCTCGATCGCGGGGGCCAGGGCGTCCCTGGGGCCAAGCGACACCACCACGGGCGACCCCTGCCGTGCGCTCTAGAGTTCCGCCTTCATCCAATCGACGAAGGCTCGATTGCGTGGCGACATCAGCCGCGCGTGGGCGAACACCACGTGGACGGGGATCGGCGCGGGCTCGAACCGACGCAACACGACGCGGAGCTGCCGTTGTGCCACCAGGGACTCGACCTGATACGACAGAAACTGACCAAAGCCCAAGCCCTGCGCGCACGCGTCGATGGAGGCCTCCACATGATTGCAGGTCAGTCGACCGACGACCGGCACGGTGACGCGGCGACCGTTGTCCTGGAACGTCCACGCCGACGCGGCCGACCCCCCCTCGAAGCGCACCGTCGGGAGCTGCGCCAGCCCGCGCGGGTGCTGGGGAGCCCGGTGGCGCCGCAGCAGTCGAGGACTGGCGACCACAACGCGCCGCACCTCCCCGATCCGCGTGGCGATCGCCGACGAGTCCACCAGTGGCGCGATCCGAATGCCGACATCGATGCCCTCTTCGACCAGGTTCACCACGCGGTCGAGCAACACGAGATCGACCGAGACCTGCTCGTGCGCCTGTAAAAATCGCGTGACGGCGGGCACCACCTTGAGCCGACCGTAGGCCATCGGTGCGGTCACCCGCAGCTCACCACGCGGCTCGGCGTGCTGACTCGACAGCGCCTGCTCGGCGTCGGCCACGTGCGCCAAGATCGTTCGGCACTGCTCGAGGTATTGGCGGCCCTCCACCGTCAGCGACATCCGTCGGGTCGTCCGCTGCAGCAGCCGAGCTCCCAGGGCCTGCTCCAGCATCGAGAGGCTGCGCACCACCGTGGGCGGCGCCTTGCCCAGGGTGTGCGCGGCGGCGGTGAGACTGCCCGCATCGACGATCGCGACGAAGGTCTGCATGGCCGCGAGCTTGTCCATCCGTTTCACATTACTCAGCTTTACTGAATGAAGATATCGATATCTCCACATTGATGATCACCTGAGCAAGGCGCACGGTAGAGGCAGGAACGAGCCGTCCTGCCCATGACCAACCCCTCCCCTCAGACCCTCGGCGCTCACCACATCGGACTGACGGTGCCCAACCTCCACCGGACCCGCGAGTTCTTCGAACACGTGCTGGGGTTCACCGTCGTGGGCCAGCGCCCCGACTATCCGGCCGCGTTCATCAGCGACGGAACGATCATGCTGACCCTGTGGCAGGCGCAGGACCCGGAGACCGCGGTTGCCTTCGATCGCAAGCGGGGGATCGGGCTGCACCACTTTGCCCTGCGAGTGGCCGATGCGGCGGCTCTGGGCCAGCTACACCAGCGGCTCGCGGCCGAGCCCGACGTGGAGATCGAGTTCCCGCCCGAGCCTCTGGGCAAGGGCCCCACCCAGCACCTGATGTGCACGATCCCCGGCGGGATCCGCATGGAGCTCATCGCCACCACCTGATCGGCTCCACCGATGAACGCCGAAGCCACCCCCCACGCAGCGTGGCCATTTCACCCTGGCGAGCACGAAGCACAGGCACGTGCGGGCGTGCGCGGCCTCGCCGAGGCGGTGCACCAGTTCGTGCGGCCGTACCTTCCGCCCCAGCACCAAGCGTTCTACGCCTCGCTGCCGTTCATGGTCGCCGCTGCGCGCGACGAGCAGGGCCGCCCCTGGGCCACCGCGCTGACCGGCGCCCCCGGGTTTGCCCACGCGCCCGATCCTACCACCCTGCGCATCGATGCCCAGCCGACGCTTGGCGACGCGCTCGACGGCATGCTCCAACCCGAGACGGATATCGGCCTGCTGGGCATCGAGCTGGCCACCCGACGGCGCAATCGGATCAACGGCCGCGTCGTCGAGCACGAAGGTCAGGGGCTGCGGCTGGAGGTGGGGCAGACGTTCGGCAAC
>JAHZJA010001114.1 GCA_022601155.1 Deltaproteobacteria bacterium
AGCTGACGAAACTCGTCCTTGCTCAGATTGACGTTGCCCGAGCGCGCGATCGCCAAGTCGATGTCACGGCCGTACTCGGCGTCGAAGATCGACAGCGCCTTGTCTTCTCCCGCCGCACACGCGGCCGCGAGGTACAGATCGCCGGCCTTCAGGGTCTCGAGCGCGGAGGGCTCGGTCTTGACTCCAGCGACGCGAGCCAGATGCGCGACCATGCCTTCGCGGCTCACCGACAGCGGACCTCGGGCCTCGAATGCTTGCTCGACCATCGCGCCCAGCGTCGCGTCGAGGCCATCGTGATCGATGAACGCATCCCGCACCGACTCGTCGAGCGCCGCCATGAACGCCTGGCGCAGGGAGGTTGCCGTCACCGACTCGACCTTAGCAGCCCGCGCGCCAAGCGGACGACCCTGTACACCTGCCACCCATACATTGCAGGAACCTCGTATGGCGGCCCGAAAGGGGCTCTTTACCGCCCGCGGGTAGGCCCTACGGCCGCTTTGGTCGACGAGATCCCGACTGGTCGTTGAATGTCGTCGAAGGTCCTACGGTCGAATGGTGTGCCTGATGGTCTGTGGTGGGCCGGTGGCATCGTATCGACATGGAGCGCGACCCGACCGGCGTCACGACTGGGCTCGACGGCACGACGCTGCTCGAGGACACGACCCAGGTGCCGGCCGTGTTCGGTGCCCCGCCGACCAATCCCGAGACCCTGCCGGCGCGGCTGGGTCGCTACGTGCCGATCGCCAAGCTCGGCGCCGGCGGCATGGGCGTGGTCTATGCCGCGTATGACACCGAGCTGGCACGCCGTGTCGCGGTGAAGATGCTGCCCAGCGGTCCGGGCCGTCGCTGGAGCATCAACGCGGCGCCCCGGCTGCGGCGGGAGGCCCGAGCGCTCGCACAGCTGGCTCATCCCAACGTCGTCGCGATCTACGACGTGGGTGAGACGAACGGCACCTTGTTCGTGGCGATGGAGCTGGTGGAAGGCCAGACGCTGGGTGCCTGGCAGCGCGCCACCGCTCGACCGTGGGTGGAGGTCGTCGACATCTATCTCCAGGCCGGCGAGGGTCTGGCTGCGGCCCATCGTCAGGGCCTGGTTCACCGCGACTTCAAGCCCGACAACGCGATCCTCGACCATCGGGGACGGGTGCGGGTGCTCGACTTCGGCCTGGCCGTCGCTGGGGCCGAGGACGTCGAGGAGCACGGTCCTGCCAGCCCCGACGATGGGATCTCGATCTCCGCTCGGCTGACCGCGACGGGCACGATCCTGGGAACCCCGGCCTATATGGCGATCGAGCAGATCGCCGGGGCGACCCCCGATGCGCGCTCCGATCAATTCAGCTTCTGCGTAGCCCTGTTCGAGGCGCTGTACGGGGTGCGGCCGTTTCTCGGCCAGAGCCTTCGCGATCTGCAGGCGGCCATCGTCAGCGGTGAGGTGATGATCCCGGCCGGCGATCGCGAGGTGCCGGCGTGGTTGCGCCGGGTGGTGCTCCGGGGTCTGCGAACCGATCCCGACGAGCGCTGGCCGGATATGCCCTCATTGTTGCGGGCGCTCAACCAGGGCCGGCGACACGTGTCACGGCGGCGGCTGGCGCTGGCCGGGCTGGGCGCCGCGTTGGCCGTGGGTGCAGTGCTGGGCGCGCCCCGTGCCCTCGCAGCCAATGATCGGTGCGAGACGGCGGCAGCCGCAGCCCACGAAGCATGGTCCGCCCCGCGCCACGACGCGGTGCGTCGCGCGATCATGGGCAGCGGTGTGGCCTATGCGGCCGAGGCTTGGTCGCGCGTGGAGCCGGGCCTCGATCGCTATGCTCAGGCGTGGTCCGAGCAGCGCCTCGCCGTGTGCCGGGCGGTGCAGCGGGCCGACGACGCGCGTGTGCACGAGCAGCAGGTGGCCTGTCTCGATCGCCGCCTGGACGAGATGACCGCGATGATCGAGCTGATGGCCGACGCCGACACGGCGGTCGTTGCCCGGGCGTCGGATGCCGTGTCGAGGCTGCCCCAGATCCAGCGCTGCGAGCGTGCCGACGACGAGGGCGACGACGGCGACTACGACCGAGCCCGCCTGGCCCAGGTGCGAAGCCAGCTCGCCCGTGCCCACGCCCACGAGCTGGCGGGGCGCTACGCCGAGGGCCGGACTATTGCACTGCACGCCGCGGACGAGGCCGACCAGCTGGGTGCGCCGCGCCTGGTGGCCGAGGCTCAGCATCGGCTGGGGGTGCTTCACGAGCGCCTCGCCGACTATCCTGCCGCCGAGCGGGCCCTGTCGCGAGCGGCCTGGCTCGGGGTCGAGGTGGGGCACGATGACGTCGCGGCGGGCGCGATGATCCACCTGACCGGTGTGGTCGGCTATCGCCTCACCCGTCGCGACGATGGCTTGGCGTGGGCACGACACGCCCACGCCGCGGTCGCACGGGCGGGGGCGCCCACCTTCGAACGCGCCCGGCTGTGGAACACCATCGGCAGCATTCACGATCGCGTGGGTCAGCCAGCCGAGGCGCGCGAACACTATGCGCGTGCGCTGGCCCTGCTCGACGACCCCGGCGATGATCGATCGCGGCAGCTTCGCGCGAGCACCCTCAACAACCTCGGCAGCGTGGCGGCCCGACTGGGTGACTCGGCTCGGGCGCAGACCCACTTTCAGGCCGCGGTCGCGATCACCGAGGCGGTTCGAGGACTGGGGCATCCCGACGTGGCGGCGAT
>JAHZJA010001115.1 GCA_022601155.1 Deltaproteobacteria bacterium
CGGCGGTGGCGGTCACCGTATTGGTCTCGCCGTCCAAGACATACGTGATGTGCCCGCCCGAAGAGGTCTTCTTCAGCTTGCGCAGCTGGGGGTCCTTGGCAATCGCACGACGAACCGCCTCGGTGTATTCGATGGCATCCCAGCGACCCACGATGCAGGGCACCGGTTGCCCTTCCGCGGCGGCATCGGGCTGTGCTGCCGCCGCCCCGGGCTTGGCTCCCGCCACCTCGGTCGGCGGAGACTTGGCCGGCGCAGCGGCGGGTGCAGCCGCGGCGGCCACCCCCCCGACCGGAGTCGACGCCTCGGTCGGTGCCTTGGGCTCGGCCTTGGACTCACTGGCAGCGGGCTGTGCCGCGGCGGCCTCGGGCTCGGCATCGGAGAACAGGCCCTGCACACGGTCGCACCCACCGAGGGCGAGGACGCAGGTCCCAATGAACAGGGCGGTACGAATGCGAAGATGCGGCATGACGGCTGTCCGACGAACGACAGCGCGGTAGAGACCCCAGCCACCCCAATCGATTGCGAACGCTACAAAGAAAATCCAAGACCCCGCGAACGAAGCCTGCCGGGCCGTCAGCGGCTTCGTGCCGCGCCTCTCAGCCCGTGGCGACCCCCCTCGTGACGGCCGCCGACCTTCGGCCCGGGGTCCATGGCCGAGCAACCTCCCGTCGACCGGGCGCAGCGTGCCACTGGATCCGCACGCCGATCGGTCGGTGGCCGCGACCGTCGAGGAAGACCGCGACGGCTACGGCTCACGGGGCTGGGAGCGGGCCTGGAAGTTCGACATCGCGTTGCCGTGGGCCTGCCGCACCGCCGACTTCCGGCGAGACTCGGCCATCCGTGGCTTGCCCGCGGCAACGCCGGCCCCCTCGCTGCCTTCGGCTGGTGCGTCCTCCAGTGACTGGGCCAGCTCTTCCATCTCACCGGCCTGCTCGAGCAGCTGTGGGTCATCGAGTCGGTTGGCGACTTCGACGGCCACGGGCATTGCATCGACCAACACATCGCGCGCCTGGCCCACGTTCCCATCGCGGGTGAGGGAGACGGCCTGCAGGGTGAACGCAGCCGCCTTGGCGCGCTCGATCTCTCGCTCGATGGCCGGGTCGAGCGTCTCGGCCAGCACGGCAGCATCGTCGGCCGCGCCGGCCGACAAGAACACCGCGTGGTGATCGACCGAAGCACCGGTCCGTGGATCGACGTACTGCACCGCCGCATCGAGCAACTCCACGATCGCGCCGCTGCGGTGCGGACCCACGGCCAAGCGCACCACCACCACCCGCTGCTCGCCCTGACTCAGATCACCGAGCCCGAGCTGGAGACGCGGCTGGGGCAGCGCAAACGTATGCCCGACGACCTCCATCAGCTCCACGTTGGGCCCGGTCGTCAATGAGAGGACGATTTCCTTGGCCTCGACCCCCTGGAGTCTTCGGTTCTCGTCGCGAAACAGCGCGACCAGGGCGGCAGGCTCTTGGAGAAAGTGGAAGGTGCCGCCGGTCTGTTGGGCGATCGATCCGAGCAGCGTCTCGTCGTAGTCGAGGCCAAACCCCAGCGCGGTGACCGTGATCCCCTGTGCACTGGCGCGGGCGGCCAGCGAGGGGATGTTGGCGTCCTCGTTGGGCACGCCGTCGCTCAGCAGCACGACTCGCGTCAGCCGCCCTTCGGCGACGTACGGCGAGATGTCGGACAACACCATCTCGAGCCCGCCCGCGAGATCGGTGGTGCCTCGCGCCTCGATGGCAGCAACGGCCTCCCGCGCCTGCTCCCGGACATCATCGTCGAGCTCCGCGTTGGGAACGATCAGCGCCGCCTTGGAATCGAAGGTCACGACCGAGAGCCGATCGCCATCGCGCAACGCATCGATGAGCTCGGTGGCCGCCTGACGAGCGGCTTGGATCGGTGCGCCCTGCATGGAAGCGGAGGTATCGATGACCAGCCCCACATGGACGGGCGGTCGTTCTTGGTCCGGACCCTCGTCGATATCGATGTGCAATACCGCCCACAGCTCGGTGCCCACTTCTGCAGGGACCGACTGCCGCGATTGCTCCGCCGACAACCGCAATCGATCGATCGGCGCCGAAGGCTCGCGCCCCCACCACGCGTAGGTCGCAAGCCCAGCCGCGCCCAGGGTCCCCATCGTCAGCAATGTTCTGCGCTTCATCGATCGTCC
This sequence comes from Deltaproteobacteria bacterium, assembly GCA_022601155.1. Classification (GTDB taxonomy): domain Bacteria; phylum Myxococcota_A; class Polyangia; order Nannocystales; family Nannocystaceae; genus Paraliomyxa. Next base: position 2,165 of record JAHZJA010001115.1, read on the forward strand.
GGCCCGGATCCACTCCTCGGGCTCGGGCTCCAACGCACGACCTCACGCAATGGGTGTATCAGCCCGACGGTATCGGCCCGCGCTCATCCACCCAGCCCGCCTTTGCATCCGGGAAGGCGTCCGCATAGGGAACGTAGGGCTTGATGTCGAGGATCGGCGTGCCATCGAGCAAGTCGCTGCGCTCCACGTGCAGCGCCAGCCCCTCCACCCGCACCAATCGCACCGCCGACAGCGCAATGGGGTTGGGCCGATGGGGCGCGCGCGTGGACAGCAGACCACGCGTGCGCTTGCCTTCGCCGGGCACGGACACCTTGTTCCGCCAGCCGTGGTTGAGGTGCATCCACGCCAGGACCCACACGTACTCGATGCCCACCAAGTCCTCCACGGCGTGGGGCGTGAGGACCGAATCGAACAGCTGGAGCACGGTCCCCTCGTCGGGGCGCAAGGCAGGATCGGCGGTGAGCACCGCCTGCCGCGGCGTGCCATGCCGCTCCTTGTGAGGCGAGCGCACGACCCCGATCGGGCGAAGCGTCAGCGCCTCGGGGAAGCCGGCATCCTGCGCGTAGAACTTGGGCGGAATCGGCTGGGCCATCGCAGATGACTCGTGTCCTCGGTGAGCAATGCGCCCGCCACAGCAACGCCGACAGCACGGGTTCGTGCCGATGCGCGTGGGGGCGCTGGGGGGCAGGAGTCTACGCCGCGTCATCTCCTCCCCGAGGCGCCCCATGGCGTCTGACGATAGACAATGAGAATCACAAGGGTTTTTCGGGCACTCCCGCTGGTCGAGCCTCGTTCCCCGCATGGGGAGCGGCTCGCGTGCCATCCCAACCTCGTCGCGGACTCGCTCGACCGCATGCGTGACAACCCCGCCGGGCACCCTGCGTAAGGGTTACCCACCAATCGCGGTCGATCGTGCAGTCGTGACTACAGCAAACGCGGCATGGCGACCGTGCGGTTCGCGGCGCGACGATTCTTTCATCCATTCGACCCCGCCCGCCGCCACACACTGAGCGATGAAACAGCGGACCATCGCGACCACGGCGCTCGCCGCCGCGCTGGCTACGGGGGCCTGCTACGACGGGGTTCGTGGCTTTGCCGACGGTACCGGAGGATCGGGCGGAGGCGAGAGCAATGGCGACACCGACGGGGTGCTCGCGTGCGAGCAAGGCTCGCCCGGACCTCGCGCGCTGCGGCTGCTGACGCGGCGCGAGTATGCGGCGACGGTGGCCGATCTGCTGGGGATCGAGCCTCCACCGATCGACTCGATCCCCGTAGAGCCACTCGTCGACGGCTACGACAACGATGCGCAGTCATCGGTCGTCACCGCCCGTCACATCGACGAGTACATGCAACTTGCCACCATGGTCGCCACCCAGGCGGTCGAGCAAGCGGCGCCGGCGTTGGTCGGCTGCATGCCCGCCGATCCCGAGTGCCCCCGACTGTTCGTGGAGTCGCTGGGATACCGCGCGCTGCGGCGCCCGCTGACGGGCGAAGAGGTCGAGCTGTACACCGCGCTGTTCGACCCGCAGGCCACCGACGGCGACTTCTATGAGGGCGTGCGACTGGTCGTCCGCAGCCTGCTGATGGCGCCGCAGTTCCTGTATCGCTCGGAGCTCGGCGAGCCCACCGAGGGGGGGCTGTTTCGGCTCACGCCCTACGAGGTCGCGTCCGCGCTGTCGTACGGGTTTTGGGGCACGATGCCGGACAATGCCCTGCTCGACGCCGCGGCCGCAGGCGAGCTGGACGATCCCGACGGCATCGAAGCCCACGCGCGGCGGCTACTCGACCACCCCCGTGGCCGCGCGCAGACGGGTGAGTTCTTCACCCAATGGCTCGGCACCGGGGCCCTGCTGCAAGTCAACAAGGATGCGCAGGTCTACCCGGGCTTCACCGCGGAGATCCGCGAGGCGATGGCCGCCGAGCAGCAGGCGTTCATCGACCACGTGTTGTTCGACGGCACCGCCACGCTCGAAGAGCTCCTGGTGGCGGACTACGCGTTCGTCGACGACACCCTCGCCGACTTCTATGGGCTGCCTCGCCCCGGCTCCGACGTCCCCGTGCGGGTCGAGGTCGGGTCCGACCGCGGAGGCTTGCTGATGCTGGGCAGCGTGCTCGCCAGCCATGCCCACCCCAACGAGTCGTCACCGGTCAAGCGCGGCGCCTTCGTCCGCGAGCGACTGCTGTGCCAGCCGCTGCCGCCCCCGCCCCCCAGCGTGGACGCGACGCCGCCCGAGATCGACCCCAACGCGACCACACGGGAGCGCTTCGGACAGCACTCGAGCGATCCGGTCTGCGCCGGGTGTCACGTGCTCATCGATCCGCTGGGCTTCGGCTTCGAGTCGTACGACGGCGTGGGGGCGTTCCGCAGCACGGAGAACGGCCTGCCCATCGATGCCTCGGGCGAGGTGGTCGGCATCGAAGCCGGAGCCGCGACGATGGCCTTCGACGGGCCCCGCGAGCTCGCCCAGATCCTCGCCGAAGCCACCGTCACGGGCGACTGCGTGGTCCATCACTACGTCCGCTTCACCACCGGTCGCGAGGTGACGGCTGAGGACGCCTGCACCATCGAGACCCTCGCCGAGCAGCTCGCGGCCAATGGGGGCGACCTTCGCGAGATGTTCATCGATCGCGTCCGGCTCGACGCCTTCGTGATGCGCCAGGAGTAACGGGACCCATGCTCATCAAGACTCGACGCTCGTTCCTGAGAATGCTCGGCGCAGCCGGGGTGGCCTCTCCTCTCGCGCTCACGCTGGGCCGCAACGCCGTCGCCGCCCCGGGCGACGTGAAGGTGATGTTCGTCTACGTCCCCGATGGCGTCATCCCCGAGCTGTGGCACCCCACGGGCGGCACCACGGGGTTCACCCTGCCGCAGATGAGCGCGCCGCTGGAGGCGGTCCGCGACGATCTGGTGTTCGTGCGCGGCCTTCGGATGTACGCGGGCGGGGCCACCCACGAGGGCGGCGTGGCCAAGCTCCTCACCGGCGACGGTGATGTCTCGCTGGATGTCTTCCTCGGCGAGCAGCTCGGCGCCGACACACCGCACAAGTCGGTGCAGCTGGGCGTGGCCTCCAACTTCCAAAACGGATCGGGCAGCGTCTCGTACATCGGCTCGGGGCAGCAGGTCGCCCCCGACGACAATCCACTGAGCGCGTTCGATCGACTGTTCGGCGACCTCGGCGACCCCACCACGCCCGAGCCCAAGGGCCCCGACTGGGCCCAGATCCGCTCCAATCGGGTGATCGATCGCTCCATCGACGATCTCATGCGGCTGCGCGGTCAGCTGGGCGGTGTCGAGCAGGACAAGCTCGACATCCATCTCGACGCGCTCCACGAGGTCCAGGCCCAGATCGACGGCACGCTCACGGGCTCCTGTGACAACGTGGTGTGGAACACCGAGGGCTTCACCGTCGACGAGATGGACCACTACCCCAAGACCTGGGAGCGCGAGGATCAGTTCTCGCTGGTCGGCAAGCTGCAGATGGACCTGGCCGTGCTGGCGCTGTCATGCGGGGTGACCCGAGTTGCCTCCCTGATGTGGTCGCACCCCGTGAGCCCCACCCGGATTCCCGAGCTCGGTACCACCGCCGCCAATCACGACGCTTCGCACTACGGCTCTGATCTCAACGGCCCGCTCGCGCAGGACTTCATCGCCTATCGCCGGTTCTTCTGCGAGCAGCTGGTCTATCTGCTGCAGCAAATGGCGGCGTTGCCCGACGGCGACGGCGGGACTCTGCTCGACAACACCGTCGTGTTCGTGGGCACCGACATCAACGATGGCAACCTCCACGATCACGACGACATGCCCCTGCTGCTCGCCGGTCGGGCGGCAGGACAGCTCACCACGGGGCGCTCGCTCGACTACCGTGGGGCCGCAGACGGGGACAACGAGGCCCACAGCAAGCTGCTGGTGTCGATCGCGAACATGGCCGGCGTCCCCATCGACGCGTTCGGCTTCACGGGCACGGGCATGGGCGGCCTATCGGGGCTGCTGGGCTGACGGGCCAACGACGAGCTCCGTGCCCGCCGCGGCGATGGAGCGACCCGCGGTTGGCGACGGTCAGCCGCGGCTGTGCTCGCGAACCCACTGGACGTAGGCGGGCAACGATGCCTCCGCGTCTACTTCGAGCACGACGAACTCCATCACGTCGTAGGGGTGCAGCTGCTCCAGCCGCGCGCGCAGGGTCTTCACCCCCTCGGTGGCGACCTTCATCATCATCGTCATCTCGGGCTCGTCGCACACCTGACCCTCCCACCGGTAGATGCTCCGCACCGGGTAGAGGTTGACGCATGCCACCAACCCCTCGGCTACGAGTGTCTTGGCAATGGCCGGCGCGTCGTCGGGAGCGAGGTTGGTCAGCACGATCTTCATCGTCGTCACGCCTGCTCGCCATCGAGGGCGTAGATCCGCTCCTGCAGGGCCTCGCCTGCCGCCGCCAGATCCATGTCGAGGTCGAAGTGGGTCCGATCGACGCGCGCATCGGCATCGAGCCCGCCCGCCACCCACGAAAAACACCCGGTCAGCTCATGGACCTGGCCCTCGCCGTCGCCCACGGCCAGCGTGAACGCGACCGCCAGGGCCGCCCGCACCACGATCACCTTGCCCGCATCGTCGGGGTCGCGCCGACCCCCGGTCAAGAAGTGCGGATCGGGGTGAATCCGAATCCACTGCAGGCTCGACGTCGCGACCTGCTGCTGCAAGATGCTCTCGATCGCGTCTCGTACCGCCTTGGCGGGGTCGTCGCCCAGCCATCCCAACCAATGATCGGGACTGGTCAGCGGGGTGAAATCGTCCTGCGGCGTACTCACGAGGGCGGCACGATAGCCCTGCGATGCGGCCATCGTCGAGGACTGGTCGCGGGGGGCAGCTGGCGTGGCGGGCAGCGAAGGGCTTGGTCTGTGACGTCGTGGCGCACTAGCATGCGGCGGTGTCGACACCGACACAGACCGTCGCGTTTGCCGTGACCGACACGCACGCCCACCTTCGGGTGGACGCATTCTTGGCGATGCAGCTGCCGTGGCGCTCGCGACGAACCCTCACGGCATTGCTGGCCGAGGGGGCCGTGGAGGTCAACGGGCACCCGGTCACCAAGAAAGCACGCCGACTCAACCCCGGCGATGTAGTTGCGTTGCGGGTGCCCGTCTCGCCCGATGCCGATGTCGATCTAGGGGCCATCCCGTTGACGATCCTGTACGAGGACGACGAGCTCGTGCTGGTCGACAAGCCCGGTGATCTGGCCGTGCATCCGGCATCGACCTGTCAGCACCGCAACCTCCTGCGCCGCCTCGAGCACCACTATACCCACGAGCAACCGGATCCGACCGTGGAGCCTTCGGTGCTGCACCGGCTCGACCGCACCACCAGCGGTGTGGTCGCGTTCGCCAAGCGGCGGGCGCTGATCGCCTCCTACACGGCTCAGTTCGCGGCCCGCACGACCGAGAAGGACTACATCGCGATCGTGCACGGACGCATGCAGGGCGAGCACCGGATCGAGCACCCCATCCACACGCCGCCACAACGACCAGTGCATGTGGGCCCCGGCGGCAAGCCCTCGCGTACGGACGTCCGTGTGCTGGAGTCCACGTCCGTCGCGTCCCGCCTGACGATCGCCCTGCACACCGGGCGCAAGCACCAGATTCGCGTGCACCTGGCCGCCGAGGGTCACCCCTTGGTCTACGACGAGATCTACGGAGCCCCACACGGGGACGACTGGCCCGCCGACGCGCGCCCACTGCTGCACGCAGCACGGCTGCGCCTGGACCATCGCGACGGCCGACGACTGTCGGTGGAGTCGCCCGTGCCTGCGGAGCTCGAGCGCGCGTGGTCTGCCCTGTCGTCGAGCGCTCGGTAGGCCGCCCGGCGGCTACACGCGCGACAGAAGCACCACGCGAAGCCGCTCGAGTTCCTCGACCAGCTCGCGATCCCCCCGGCTCATCGCCAGTCCCATCGCCCGTGCATGGGCAATGAGCGCATCGCACAGCGCCGTCTCCAGCCCGAACCCGGCCCCCAGCTGCCGAGCCTTGGTCTCCTCCTCGGCAGAGAGGCCGTCGACGGCCGCGACCGTCGTCGCCCCCGACAGCACGTAGGCCGCCTTGTGGCTGGCCGGCGGAAACAGCCGGCCCACATCGTCGAGCGTGCCCCCGACGGCCTCATGGTCGACCACGTGCTTTTGCAGCTCGTTGGGGATCGAAGCCATGATCATCAGGAACTTGAGCGCAGTGAGTTCTTCGACGCTCACACCGTCGGCTCCGGCGACGAACTTCACGGCCTTGGCCAGGTTGAGCTCTTCCTCGAGCGACAGCTCCAGCCCCGAGACGCGCACCGAGTTGGCACGCACTGCCGCTTCCGCCGCCTCACGCACCGTGACGTCCAGAGAGTCGAGATAGGCGCGGGTGCTGGCTGCGATCGAGTTGGCCATGGCGATGCCCATCCTTATGCCAAGCCGCCCGCGACCCGTCCACCCGAGACTCGTTGCCATGGGATACTGGGGCCACCCCGCCATGCCCATTCCGTTCGTGGACACTCCTCCGCCCTCACTCACGACCGCACAGATGATCGAGGTCGATCGCGCGATGATCGAGGACTACGGCATCGTGCTGATGCAGATGATGGAGAACGCCGGTCGAGCGCTGGCGACGTTGGCCCGCGAGCGATTCCTGGGCGGCGACCCCCGCGGCCGCCGGGTGACAGTGCTGGCCGGGACCGGTGGCAACGGCGGTGGAGCGCTGGTCTGTGCCCGCCGGTTGCACGGGTGGGGCGCGGTGGTCGAGGTCTTGCTCACCGCGGAGGACGCCCGGTTCACCTCGGTCCCCGCCCACCAGCTGGCGATCGTGCGACACCTGGGGCTGGCCGTCCGACGGCGCTCGGCACTGGAAGAGGTCGCCGCCCCCGCGCTCGTCATCGACGGACTCATCGGCTACTCGCTTCGAGGCGATCCCCGCGAAGACGCCGCGGCGCTGATCGACTGGGCCAATGCCGCTGCCGCCCCCGTACTCGCTCTGGATGCCCCCTCGGGTGTCGATACGACCTCGGGCACGATCCACGATCCGGCGATTCGGGCCGCGGCCACCATGACCCTGGCCCTGCCCAAGCGCGGGCTGCTGGAGCCGGGGCTCGGCGAGACCGTGGGCGAGCTGTACCTGGCCGACATCGGCGTGCCACCTTCGCTGTACGCGGGGCCCGGCCTCGAGCTTCAGGTGGAGCCGTTGTTCGCCACCAGCGACATCGTGCGATTGCGCTGAGGGATCCGGTCCGGGGAGCAAAGCCGCTATCCTCGGGGCAATGTCGGTCCGGGTTGGTGAGCAGGTCCCCGCTGTACTCGCAGACGTCGAGGTCTTCGACACCGACGGCACGACCTCTCGGCTTGGCGAACGCTGGGCCGAAGGCCCCGCCGCCCTGGTGTTCTTGCGTCACTTCGCGTGCCTGGCCTGCACCGAGCACGTCACGCTGCTGGCTCTGCGGCTCCACGAGCTCACCCGGCTCGGGGTTCGCGTGGTCTACGTGGGCAATGGGGAGCCTCGCTACATCGAGGCGTTCGTCGAGCGCAACGCCATCGACACCGCGGCCGTCGAGGTGATCACCGATCCAACGCTGGCGGCTCACCGAGCGTTGGAGCTGCATCGCTCGTTCATGGAGACCTACGGCCCGCGAGCGCTGTGGGGCCTGGGCCGCGCCCTCGTCGGTGGATTTCGCCAGCGCGGAATCGAGGGTGACAACTATCAGCAAGGAGGACTGGTGGTCGTGGACGCGCAGCAACAGGTCGCGTACGTGCACCGCGACCAGGCCACGGGTGACCATGCGCCGCTGGTCGACGTCATCGAGGCCGTCATGCGGGTCGCGGCCCAGGGCAGCCCCGTGGTCTGACCCTCACGCCGACGCAAGCACGGCGTCACGCCGGAGCTTACTCGCCAGGTCGGTGCCCATGATGTTCTGCAGTGCGGCCCGAACGTCGGCGCGATCTTCGAGGAACTTCCGCAGCCCCGCGCGGGGCCAGTGCACACAGCGGCCCCCGGATTCCACCACCACCTGCGCACACGCGGGCTGCCCGGTGATGTAGCTCATCTCTCCGACGAACTGGCCTGGGCCCAGCGTCGAGACCACCGCTCCCCCCACGCTCACCTTGGCTTGCCCCTCGGCCAGCACCGTCAGCCGATCGAGCGGCTCTCCCTGCTCGGCCAACCGGGTTGGCTCGGCGACCCGAACCCACGTGGCCAGCTCGAGCAGCCGCAGGAAATCACGAGGCGTGAGCCGGTCGAATCCCATGGCGTACAGCCGCTGTTGTTCGACGGTCAGCCGCACGGGGCGACGCTCCATCAATAACTTGTAGATCTGGAAGCCGTTGATCACCAAGAATGCAGAGTTCCAGTAGATCGGCGGTATCAGCCCATTGGCGGCGTAGTACGGCATCAGCGACAAGGTCCCCACCACCGACAGCAGCCGAAGCCACAAGATGTCGCGGACCGAGTACGACGCCAGGAACAGAACGTTGGCGATGTGGATGAAGACGTCCATCCTGCCGACGATGGTACGACGTCCGACGGGCTTGGTTCACGGACGAACGACGACGTCGAGCCCAACGGCTCGGATTCGGGCTCCGAAGCCCTCCAGCCACGATGCCGGCAGACGCGACAGCCGATGCGCGTCGGCCTGCAGCGAGGGCCGTGCCATTCCGTACAGCAGGACATCCGCGATGGGCGTGCCCTCGTCGTGCTCGTGGCGTAGCCAGTCGAGGTAGGCCTGCTGCTCGGA
>JAHZJA010001116.1 GCA_022601155.1 Deltaproteobacteria bacterium
CCACAACCTCGCCAGGGGAACGGCGCAGGCTGCGAAGTCGATGACTCTGGCCCGACCACACACAGCGCGGTGGATTCCAAGGGCTCGGACGACCTCCCGCACTCGACCGAGCTGTCGCGTGGCCATCGCGCGGAAGAGGCTTGCGGCTGCACCGGAGCGGAATTGGACCTGGTAGGCCGACCGACCCGGAGACCATGAAGACATCGTCGAAGACTTCTTCGATCGGGCCGTGTGGGTCGGCGGTAGGAAAGGTGCTGTCAGTCATCGGGCTACTCAATCGGCGACGCAACGGGCGCTGGGCATTTCGCGTTGGGTGACACGGTGCACTGACGGAAAATCGAGTACGCGATGCCGCCGTTAGGCCAGATGTATGGACCGGTCACGTGACGACTCGTCCGTCTACGCAGAAGTCGGGTGGGGTGGACGGAGCTCGGGCCGGGAGCGCTCGTCGTTGGGTTGACCCCCTGGTCGTCGGCCCTCACCCAGACGGAAGGAAGCGGTGCACGGCCTCATACGCGTGATCTTGGAATCGCTCATTGTCGAGGTCCTCGAAGATCGTGCTTTGGTCGACGAGCTCTCCGCTCGTGTTCGGCCACGGGCTGGCATAGAAGCGACCGGTCTCGTACGTGTCGTCGGTGAGCACCACGATGTAGCGTTGGGCCCCTCGTTCCACACCATGCGCCCGCCCAAGGAGCGACATCATGGGCATCGCGACGCGGTTGTAGAAAAAGCGCCGCAAGGCACCCAGGTCGCGCGCGCCGTCGGTTCCCGATGTCGCGCCTGGGCTCACGGTAACGAAGCGGATCGTGGGGTGCCGCCGCGACATCGAGGATGTCCACATCGTCCCCACATATTTGACCAAGCCATAGACGCTCAACGGGTGGAACGTCGTGAACATGGCGCCGTTTGCGATGCTCGCAAACTCGTCGGCGGAGGAGGTTGCAAGGTCGGGCCGCTTGACGCCGCCGCCGGGGATTCCCCTGGATGCCTCGGAGCCGACATAGACGACCGTTCCGCGGAGCTTGTCGGAGGCGATGAGCCCCTCGACGAGCGCCGCGTGGCCAAGCACGTTGACGGCGAAGCAGCCGATCACGCCGTCGTGGGTGAGGTCGGCTGCCGCGGGTCCTCCCATACCACCCGCGTTCAGGATGACACCGTCGATGGGGCCGGGGAGCTCTTCGATGGCGGCGGACACGGTGTCGAGCTTGGTCGTGTCCAGTGCGAGGATCTCGAAGATCGTTCGCCCGGTGGCAGCCTCGAGCTCGACCTTGGCGGCGTGGGCCTTCTCTTGGTTTCGGCAGCCCAGGTAGACCTTCTTGACGGTGGGGATCGCTGCGAGCTGGCGGGCGGCCTCTTTGCCAAGACCTGCGTTCGCACCGGTGACGAGGATGGTTTCAATCGCCATATCAAGCGGCTCCCGTGAGACCGAGTTCGTAGACCACGACGGCGCCGTCACCGTTGATGTGAAGTCCATCGTCGTCATCGACGACGAGGTCATTGAAGAGCTGGAACGGAAGTGGTCTTGGCCGTGGCGGCGAGAAGCTCGGGTCCGTCGCCAGGGTCGAAGCCGTCCCGCCTTCCTCCACCACCAGACGTCCGCCAGCTCGTGCCGTCGTCCCTTCCCGTTGCGCGAGGCCGGCCTCGACCACCGGAGCTGGGGTCGACAGCACTTCGCCGTCGCGGGCGACCTGTAGCACCGTCCCGGTGGCGACCGAACTGACGTCGAGGGTGTCTTCGTCCGGGGCCAGCCCCGTCGGATCCATCAGGCGCTCGACCAGGGCCTTCCCTTCCAAAAGCGTGGGGCCGGGGGCCAGCGCGATGTTGCCGGTGGCGAGCTCGCAGACGTGCATCCCCGACGAACACACCTCGGAGCCTGCCGAACCGTCGCATACCTTGCCGAACCATCCACGACTCAGCTGAGGCTTCGTCGGGGAGGCGAGGACATCGTCACGCGCAGGTTCGAACGGAAACCGACCCCGCATGCGCTGCGATGCTTGCGTCTGTCCGCCGACGTGACGCGGTACCGCGGGCCCAAAGCGCCGGGCGGGAATGTCGGGCGGGGTTGAAAGCGCTGTGCTCACCGTGCTGTGTGGTTTGCATCGATTTGGAATCTTCCGCTAGGACATCATTATGCGAATCATTATCTCTCCATGAGAGATAATCGATGGCTCGGAGCTGACTGATCTTGTCCCTGGCGGTTGGAACCGGTCGCAACGTAGCCGAGCCCCGAGCGAGCCGACAACGACGGCAAGTGCGTCGGGCGAACGCGAAGTCGATGCCGCTCGGGCTGAGATCGGCGTTTTGGGCCTGAACAACCCTTGCCGGTTTGGGGCCGCTGAGCTCGATACATCCGGAGGACACCCGCGGCGGATCCAGGTTCGCGCGATGGAAAGGGGGGAATGGGAGGAGAGGGACACAGCCAAGGGTTGCCGGTGGCGACGATGGCCTGGCGGATCCGGTGAGCGCAGCGATGGCGGGCCTGCGGACGCATGCCACAGCGGAGGGCTGTATGCAGGCGGGTATCGCAGCCAATCACCAACGAGCCCATAGAGCGCGCAGTCGAGACGCGTCGGTGCCGAATGTCACGGGCCGCACCAGTGCAGCGATCCCGCGGGGGGTCGCGAAACACCCACGGGATCATTCGCCGAGCCCGACTCTCATCGATCGCAGTTCGTTCTCCGTGCAGACTGCGTGGGTCACCGTACCGAGCGGGCGACGACGAAGGAGCTCGGTCTCACGGACTCTCCAAGAATTGTGCAGAGGTTGACGTGAAGCGTCGCTCGAACGGATGGATTTCAGCCGCGAGAGTGACCTACCTCCCCGTGTGGCACGAGGACCTCGTCCGATGGGCGAGGTCTGTGTGATCACGGCCAAAGAACAGGACTAGGAGAGATAATGAGACACTTAGACATGAAACCGATGGCCAGACAGGCCGGCGTCCGACTCGGAGTCTGCCTGCTGCTCGGCAGCGCGTGCATGGAAGACCAGGAGGGGCGGATCAGCGACGACGTCGAGCGCGGTGGGTCCCCAAACACTGACGTCAATTTCGCATTCGGTGGCGCCCAGACCGGCGAAGGCAACCTCACGGCCAACTTCGTGGCCGAGCTCCCCGGTGCCGCCGCGGCACAGGGCCTCATCGTCCCCGGTCTCGAGCAGCAGCTCGACTGGGCCGAGGCCACTGTGGAGCGCGTCAACCCCATCCGGG
>JAHZJA010001117.1 GCA_022601155.1 Deltaproteobacteria bacterium
AAAACCGCCAAAGTCGAGCCTAGCCGCAGGCGTCCCAGGCCACGCGACCAGACCACCCGTACGGCCGACTCGGCCGTGCGGGCTGGCGCCGACAACGGACCTACCCGTCTTCGTCGGGGTTCTGGACGACCAAGAAGTCGAGGTAGCTGTTGATGGTCAGCTCACCGACCTCGACGTCTTGGATCTCGAACAGGATGGTGCTGCCTTCGAGATCCAGGGAGTCGTAGTTGATGGTGGTGCCCACCGCGTCGGCCAATGAGCTTCGGAAGGTGGAGATGAGGTCTTGGTTGTCCTCGACCAGCTCCCGCTCTTCCAGTGCCGCCGCGCCGCTGCCCTCGCCGCCGATGATGGTGGCGTCGCCCGGCGTGATGTCGATGCCGGTCAGCGTGTTGTTGACGGACACCTCGAGCGGCATGGAGGCCTCGGCAAAGCCGCAGTAGCCGTCGGCGATGCGCCAGACCCGGAAGATCGAGTCGAGCTGCTCGAGCCCGGCGTCGTTACCCGCCAGCTCGTTGAGCGTGACGCCGTACAGACCGCCAGGATCGGGATTGCCGTCGTCGTCGTAGCGCCGGGCGATCTGGCCCTCGTCGAACATCCGATGGCTCATGTTGAGGAACAGGCGGGTATCCATCGTGACCGCCATCGGGGTGTTGTTGGGCAGCTCGCCGGCCAGATCGATGCCGGTATCGGGGCCCAGAGGCAGGTTGGTCTGCATGCCCAGGACGAGCTTGCCGTCATCGGGGCGGACGATCAGCTCACGTGCAATGAGCCGCACCTGGTCCTGACCGATCGTCCACGAGCCGATCTCGAGCAGATCGACGGGGCCGTAGTCCTCTTGGATCCGCTCGGTGAGCAGGATCTTGAGCGCCCCCGTGAGCGTGTCGTGCTCCTTGGAGTTGACGCCATACACGACCAGGAACAGGTCCTCGATGGTGGCCTCGCCGTAGTCGGCGACCAGCGTGCTGACGCCCGCGGCCTCGTCCGACTCCAGGCGCATCGGGATCGCCATCTGGACGAACCCGGTGCCGCTGGACAGCGGTTGGTTGCCCGAAGACAGATCGATTCCGAACTGAAGGCTGAACAGGATGCAGTTGGAGCAGCCCGGGACCTCGGCGAACTCGATGACCGGCTCGCTCTCGGGCTCGAACTCCGTGGTCGCAAACCCCAGCTGCAGGGTGCCCGCGAACGGCACCTCTTGGTCGGCGACCGCTCCGCCCAGGAGCCGATTGACCCCGTCCTCCGTGAGCTGGAGCGCGACCGGGTAGGGGCCGCGGTCGGGCACGGGCGACAGCAGCTCCTGTGTCTCCTGCTGGGTACGACGGAAGAACTCCTGCCCCTGGTTCTCGCAGTCGTTGGAGATTTCTTCTCCGCGGCAGCCGAGCCCGCACAAGACGACCGAGGCGAGGGCCCATCCGAGGGGCGTACGACACCGAAGCGAAGATGATAGAGGCATGGTCTTTTTCTAATCCTGGGGGAAGCCATGGCGCGAAGTGGCGCCACCCCTCATTGTGTCCGGGGGCCGGGGTCGTGACAACCCGGCGGGAGGCCCGACCGGGGCCGTCGTCCCAAATCTCCCCACCGGGCCGAGCAAATCGCGGCTTTGGCCACGGGATGCTAGGGACAGCGACGGCGGGCGCACCTTCCCCCCGATGGTGGTGCATGTCACGGGTGGAGACGTCGTGCTGCCGGGTGGTCGGTGGGGTTCGTCTCGGAGGGGTTTAGCTGCTACGGTGGCGCCAATGTCTACTGGCTTGCGACTGTCATCCATCGCCCCGGCGCTGGTGACGGGACTGGTGCTCGCAGGGGCGTGTTTCGACTCCGACGAGAAGGTGCCGCCGTTGTCGGTGACGACGACGACCGGCCAGGTGGCCACCACCGGTATCGATCCCACGACCACGACCGGTGTGGGTAGCACCTCCACGGGAACGTCCGACGTCACCTGCCGCGATGCCATCGATTGTGTGGTGGGGTGTGCGGCCGAGCTCCAGGCTTCCAAGCTGCCCGAGCCCGACCTGACCTGCTTCCTCGACTGCGAGGAGGAGCTGTCGGTGGCGGAGGCGCTGCACCTGTTCCGGCTGACCGAGTGCGTCAGCAACAAGTGCATCGAAGATGGCGTGTGCGACATCCTCGTGCCGACCGAGACCACGACCGGCGGTGAGTCGAGCACGGGCGACGAGTCCACCTCGAGCAGCAGCGGCGGTACCACCACCGGTGGCGGCACGACCACCGGTCCCGCGCAGCCGAAGAATCCGTGCCTCGATTGCGTGCTGGCGAACATGCTCGACCCTCAGCCACCGGGCTGCGTCGACCTCGCCAACATGTGCATCTAGTCGCTGTGCACGGTGGTCTCGGGACGCTGGAACACCGCCGCTAGCGGCGCTGCCACCGTTCGAAACCTCCCCGTCTAGGCACTCGAGAGTCGGGCCGATACGCGTCTTGGTGTCTGCCCCGCGACCCCGCGCAGCGCACTCCGGAGCCACAGCAGGCGCGCGGGTCATGCCGCGCACCTGCGGGAGTCGGCATCACTCCGGCGGAACGCAGGTGATGTCGACCAGCGTGATGTGCTCGCCCAAGACCGGGAAGTCGGGGAACAGCACCTCACAGATACGCGTGGGGTGGGTGGCCATGAACGAAATCTCGCCCGGGTTGGCCTCGGGGACGTTGAAGTAGACCAGCACCGGGAGTGCGGCGAACTCGATCGTCGTCTGGTCGAGTACGGGGGCGCCATTGGCATCGGGCCCGTAGAACGTCCCGGGGTCGGGAGCGGGATCCATCGTCACCGTGGTGGGACCCTCCATCACCGCGGTGTTGTTGAGCAGACGGACGATGACGATGCCCTCGGTCAGATCGGCCATGGCCGGCATCTGGGGCTCGAGCGCCATGATCTGGCCCTCCACGAACAATCGCTGGATCTGTGCGAGCTGCTGCCCGTCTTGGGTGGGCTCGTCTTCGACGGCGACGGGAATGACCGCGCCGAGGTAGTTCTCGCTGGGAGCGACGAGGAAGGTCGCTTGGGTGTCCGCGTCGAACGGCCCAACACTGAACATCCCCTCGTTGTCGGCGGTGTCGGTGAGCCCAGGCATGTCGTACACGGAGATCTCCGCGTCGCCAATGCCGGCGGCCATGCTGACGAAGTCGACGACCTGGCCCTCGATGGTGACCTCGACCGGCGGTGGGTCGCCCGAGGAGGAAGACGACTCGCTGCCCTCCATGTTGCCGGAGCCTGCGCTCGAGCCCGAGTCGTTGGGCGTCATGCTGGTCGCGGTGTCGTCGCCCGTGGCCCCCGTGGAGGTTCCGGTTCCGGTGCCACCATTGCCTCCGGGGGCCGCGTCGTCGCCACAACCGAGCGACAGGCCGCCCAGGGCCAGTGCCATTGCTATGAGTTTGCCAGTCTTCACTGTAATACCTCGTCGGGTAGGTCCAAGGGGGTAGTTCGATGCCATGGAAGGCGCCGCGGCGGGTGCCAAAGCGCTTTGGGCCAGTCTAGCAGGCGCTGCGGCTGCGCTCCACGGCGCCGTCGCGGGGAAATTCGCCCCCGAGCCGGAGCAAACGGCCGCGGTTGGTGCCACTTCGGTTCGCTGCGACACGGTCGTCGTGATGTCGCCCCTATGCTCCGGTGTGAACCTGCGCTACATCATCTCTCATGAAGCGGACCGTCGTTGCCCTCGCCGCGGGGCTCGTCCCAGGCCTCGTGGTCGCACCGTCCCCCGCCAACGCATCGCGAGGGGTGGCGGTCGAGCAGCCCGCGGGCGATGACGCGGCGGCCCCGGACACGACCGGCGAGTCCACCGTCCCCGCGGAGGCGGCGACCGGCCCGGATGCGGCCGAGCCCACGGCTCAGCCCACGGCGCCGGAGGCTCCCCCCGAGTCCAAGCGCCGCTCCAGGAACAACGGCAAGAACAAGGGAAAGGCCCGGGTCTCTCTGCGCCGCCGCGAGGCGAAGGCCGAGGGGGAGGGCGAAGGCCCCAAGCGCGGCGAGGTGATCGCACCCGAGGATGTTCCGCCCGGCGATCAAAAGGGCTACGAGCGTGCCGTCGCGATGCAGCGCCCCTGGCATCGACGCTGGGAAGCACAGCGCAACCTCGTCGAGCTCGGCTTCTTCGGTGGTCTGCTGCGACCGTCCGACGAGCACGACCTGTACGACCCGCGCACGCGCCCGCAGGATCCGCTGTGGCGGCTCGGTGCCGACGTGGGTGTTCGTGCCGCCTACTTCCCGCTCAAGCCATTGGGCGTGGAGGCGGAGTTCTCCGCCAACCCCACCCGGGTTCGCACGATCACCAACGACTTCGCGTTCGTCTACGGCTTTCGTAGCCACGTGATCCTCCAGGTGCCGATCATGCGCATCGTGCCGTTCCTGCTGGGCGGCTACGGCCTGATGGGCGTGCGTAGCAACATCCTCATCTTGGGCAACGACGTCGACCCTGCGTTCCACTACGGCGGCGGCGTCAAGATGTACGTCACCAAGCGTCTGGTGGCACGGCTCGAGGCGCGGCAGATCGTCAGCGCCACGGCCACCCAGCAAGACAGCGGCACGTCGCACTTTCAGGCGCTGGCCGGGCTGAGCTTCGTGCTCGGTCGCATCAAGCCGGTACAGCCGGCGTACGTCGAGCCGCCCGATCCCGATCGCGACAAGGACGGCTTCCTCAACGAGGCCGACGAGTGCCCCGACGTGGCCGGCGTCGGCCCGACGGGCTGCCCGGACACCGACGGCGACGGGTTCGTCGACAAGGTCGATGCATGCCCCGAGGTTCCCGGTGTGGCGCCCGACGGCTGCCCGCTCAAGGACTCCGACGACGACAAGATCCTCGACATCGACGACGACTGCCCGTTCGTCAAGGAGACCTACAACGGTGTCGATGACGACGACGGCTGTCCCGACGAGCTGCCGCCGGAGCTCATCGTGTTCACGGGCGAGCTGCCCGGCATCGAGTTCGACTTCGGCAAGGCGACCATCCGCGACGTCTCGCGGCCGCTGCTCGACGACGCCATCGCC
>JAHZJA010001118.1 GCA_022601155.1 Deltaproteobacteria bacterium
GCCCTCGTTCGCGGCCGTGCTCGGACGAGCGCATCGGCTCGACCCGAACCGAGTACCCGCGCCTCCGTTGGTGGGCACCCCCAACCAACCGCTGCCCGACGACACCACGACGGTGGCCGCATTGGCTCCGTTCGTAGAGGCCGCCCGCACCATCGCCGAGTACGACGCGGTCGCCCAGCAGCACGCTCCACCACCAGGGCTCCCGCGCCGACGCTCGCGGCTGACCCCCTGGCTCGCCCTGGGCAGCACGCTCGCTGCCGCCGCAGCCGTCATCTTGTTGTTGGGTCTGCTCGATGCTCGCAGCGCGCTACGAGCCGATGCCCAGCGCGACGGCAGCCAGTCGATGGATCAGGTCGAGGCCGAGCGTCGGATCATGGAGGCGGAGACCGGAGGCGACGAGCTGCCCGGTACCACTCCACGGCCCCGCCGACGCGGTGGGGGTCTGGGTTCTGCTCGCATCGCCAACACGCCGGACTTCGTCGTGCCCAGCGAGGCAGCACCGCTCGAGCTGCTGGTGGAGCCCACGATCATCCCGGAGGAGCCGATCCCTCTGGAGACCGCAGCCGCCACCGTCGAGGTCGAGCCTCCGCCCGCGGCCACGAACAAGCCTGCTGCTCGCTCGTCCGATTCACGCGCGCTGCGTCGCCTCGACCAACGTGCGCAGCGCAGCCTCGCGGCTGGCGATCTGTCGGGAGCCCAAAAGGCCTACCGCGCGCTGGTGCGACACGGCGGTCGATCGACGCTGGCCGAGCTCGCCTACGGAGACCTCTTTACGCTCGCCCACCGCAAGGGCGACACCGCGGGACAGCGCAAGCTGTGGCAGCAATACCTGCGCAAGTTCCCCCGCGGGCGCTTTGCCGATGATGCGCGTGCCGGCCTTTGTCGCCGCGCCACGAGTGCCAAGCGCGTCGCGTGCTGGGAGCACTACCTCGACGACTTCCCCACGGGGGCCTACCATCGACAAGCCGCACGCGCGCTTGCTCGTGACCAAGGCGCAATCCCGGGGGAGCCCGACGAGTGACCACGATCCACCGCCCCGTTCACACCCGCATCGGATTGTTCGCGGGGTGGGGTGCGTTGCTGATCGTGTGGGTCGTCGGGCAGCTGACGGGCTGTCGAACCGACGACTTCATCGTCGGCGGCGCGTCGAACACGTCGACGGGCACACCGCCCCCGACGACGGCGCCACCACTCCCTTCCACGTCGACGACCGCCATGCCGCCCGACGGCACGAACGACGGACCCTGCGTGGGGGAGATGTGCCCGCCGCCGCCGCCGACGTCGACGACCGGTACGGCGCCGTGCTTCGGCCCGGAGCCCGAGTGCTGTAGCGGGCCCGGCGACCCCGACTGCTGCGAACTTCCACGGCCCCACCCGTGGTGCTGCGAGGGCCTGGAGGGCTTTTGCTGCAACGACGAGGAGCCAGGGTGCTGCGACGCGCCGGCCTCACCGGGGTGCTGCGACGCGCAGCCGGGCGACATGTGCTGCGAAGACCCCGACAGCCCCTGCTGCCTCGACCCCGACGGGATCTGCTGCATGGAGCCCGACCACCCTTGCTGCCAAGGAGAGTCCATCTGGGACTGCTGCATCGCGATCCCAGGCTTCTCGCCGTGCTGCGAGTTTCCCAGCACCCCCGGCTGCACCGCCGAGCTGCCGGACCATCCCTGCTACTTCGACCCCCAAGGTCAGGTGTGCTGCGAACTCGCGCCCCAGGATCCGTGCTGCAGCGAGCCGGAGTTCCTGTGCTGCGAGGGTGGGATGTGCTGCGGCGAGATGAGCCAGTTCCCCGACTGTTGCAACTTTCAGCCCGGTCACCCCTGCTGCACCCAGCCCGGCAGCCCCGAGTGCTGCGACTTGGTCCCCAGCCAATCGTGCTGCACCGGCGACCCCTCATGCTGCCTCGATGATCCTCTATCCCCGTGCTGCCTCGACCCCGGCGGGATCTGCTGCAACGACGGCGGCCATCCGTGCTGCATCGACCCGCTCAGCCCAGAGTGCTGCATGGAGAATCCGGGCGGACCGTGCTGCACAGGGCCCCTCGAGTGCTGTGGCCCGCAGTTCGAGTCGAAGACGTGCTGCCCCTTGTTCCCCGACCATCAGTGCTGCATCAACCCCATGAGCGACTGCTGCCAGTTCCCCGAGCTGCCTGGCTGCTACCCCCCAACGTAAGTTGCTACTGTGTCGCCTAGTGTCTGCCGTACCAGGGCAGCTGGTGTTGGCAGCGGCCCTCGCGGGGTGGTGCGGGGTCGCCTGGGGCGCGGTGGAGCCCGAAGTCCCCGATCGGGCTCCCGACGCCGAGCCCGATGCCGAGCCCGATGCCACCAAGATTCGCTGGGCAATCGTCCGGGTGGAGGGCGAGCAATGGCAGCCCGTCCACGATGCCATTGCCGACCGCCTCCCCGGCGTGACCCTGTTGCCGTTCGACGACGCCGCATTCGAGCAGATCGGCGGCGACCTGTTCGCGTACGTCGAGGTGGTGGTCGAGCCCGGTCCCGAAGCCAAGGTCGACCTCACGATCGTGTTGTCCGACCAGCGCGCCTACCTCCGCAGCTTCCGCATCGAGCAGGCCCGGGCGCTGCGCAGCATCGCCACCACCGTGGCCGCCACGATCGTCGCCATCGAGCAGGAGCAGCTGCCCGCCGACGAACAGGTTGCCGAGATCCCGAGGCCCGAGCCCACCCCCGAGCCGGAGGTCATCGAGCCCGAGCCAGACGTCGTCGAGCCGCAGCCCGAGCCCATCGAGCCCGTGCCCGTGATCATCGAGCCGACCCCCGCGAGCCCGACCTTCGAGCTGGGCGTCGCGGCGGCCATCCAGCCCACCTTCGGCCTCGCCCCCGGCAAGACCCAGGGCCTGTCGGCGTTGGGGGGCGCGGCCCGGATCTCCGTCCGTCACGACCAAGGGTTCATCGTCGAGGCCGGCCTACGCGTCAGTGGCCGAGCACGCGCGGCGCACCGCCTGTGGCGCAATCGCTTGCACCTGGCGGCCGGATACGCGTGGCGCCGCGATCGCTTTGCCCTTCACGCCGTCGCGGGGCCCGTGCTCGAGCCATGGACGGTGCGCGTCGACGGCGTGACCACCCTCGCCGCGCCGCTGGGCGAGGCCTCGGCCTCACCGCTTTGGGGGGCCACCGCCGCCATCACGCCCGCCTGGATGTTCTCCGTCTCGCCGCGGGTGCGGCTGCAGCTGGGTCTGCGTAGCGCGCTGGCGGTCAGCGTGTTGCGCTCGGGCGCGGCGGGTCGTGTGTTCGGGGTCGCGCCCGATGCCGCCCCCGACGCCACTGCGCAGGTCCTGTTCACATTTGGGGGGATGGAGCTCGACACCGCGCTCGAGCTCACCGTGTGGATCAGCCCGCCCACGAAGTCCCGTTGAGTGGCGGGCGCCGTGGCGATCCCCACTACTCCGGGGCGCCGTCCTCGATCCAGTCCTCGATGGTCGCGATCTCGTCGTCGGTGAGCATCCCGCCCTGCGGCATGATCCCGCCGCCTCCGCCCACGCTGGCCTGGGTGTTTCGGATCTTGTGGACGAGGTAGCTGCCCTCCACGTCACCGGGGGTCACGTAGTCGAGCGATGCCCCGTTGGCGGGCTGGTCCACGAGCGCGGCGTAGGCATCGTTGCCAAACACCAGCCCGCCCGCGCCGCTGATGTGACATCCACAGCTGGCCGAGATGATCGGCGCAATGCTGCTGCTGAACGTGCCGTCGGCCTCGTTGTTCGGCGGATTCTCGCCCGCGTTCCCGTCATCGGTGCCCGCCGCATCGTCACCGGTCTCCGTGTCGTCCGCCGGATCGCACGCGCCAAGCGCCACCGTCAGTAGACAGGCAATCCAGGCTCCAGCCCGCATCATGGGACGTCGGCCCCCGTTGTCACTCGTCATTGGCTCTGTTGCTCCCGAGCCTCGTCGGCTCCGCTCACAACGTAGGAGCGCCCACTGCCGCACGGTACTTAAACGGAGCTTAATCGGCGGGCGTGCCGAGGGTCACATGGCTCATCGGCCGAGCAGCACCCGCGGTACCCCCTCTCGGAGCTTCTTCGCCCGGCCACGCCAGTCAGCCCGGGCGAGCGTCGCCGCGGCCTGCTTGGCCTGCACCGTGCTCGCACCCTGCACCAGGCCGAGCACGAACCAGCGGCCCGCGTCATCGGCCTCCGAGGGTTGGAGGATCTCCGATACCGCCGTTGCGAACCGATCGCCATCGATGGCCCCGAGCTCGCGCTGCATCGCAGCCAGGGTGTCGATATGACGCCGCATCGACTTGCGCTTGGTGGCCAGCGGCGTCAGGAGCTCCAACACATGGCCAAGCGCCCGGACCTCGGCGTGCACCGCAGGCACCCATTGGCCCCCCGCCGCTGTCGACGAGAGCCCGGTGGCCTTCGACAATCGCCGCAGCGGCCGACGCAACAGATCGGGCAGCGCATCTTCGAGACGGACCCGCCCGGCCGCCGTGGACCCCTCCTCACTCGCGGCAAAGCTGGCGTCGGCCAGGGCCGACAATCGACGGTAGCGGCTGCTGTCGAGCACCTCCCGCAGTGCCTTCCGCGCCCGAGCGTGTGCTGCCGCGAGCGCCTGGTCGAGTGCATCCCAGCCGTCCGCAGTGTCGACCGCGGGGGTGTCCAGCCATCGCCGCCACCGTGGAAGTGCCTCGCGATGGCTCTGGATCGTATCGAGCTGGGCGAGCACCTCCGCCACCCACCGCAGTTCCTCACGCAGTGCCTTGCGCGTGGCTCTTTCGAATGCACCGCGGAACAGCTGCAGCAGCGCGCGGAGCCGACCCACCGCGGTCCGCATCTGGTGCAGCTGCTCGGGGTCCAGGCCCACGCGGGTTCCCGGTTCGTACTGCCGCAATCGCATCATGAGTGCGCGACCGAGATCGCGGGCTGCCGTACCCACGCGCATCCGCCCGTGCAGCGTCGGGAGCGGGATCTCGGCGAAGAACGCCGGGTACCCCAGCTTCTTCCGCGCGTGCAGCAACTTGCTCGTGGTGGCCACCTTGGCCCGCCCACGCGAAGTCAACGCGGCCGCCATCGCCGTGGCCATCGCCTCGAACGAGGCGGCCGAGCCCTGCACCAGCTCCAACTCCAGCTCCACGAAGTCGTGGTGCCGCGTCTCGCCGGGCCTGCGTCCGCGCACCCGATCGAACGACAGCTCCGCCTGGTAGTCATCGGCATTGAGGATCCACCGATCCCGACGAGCATCGAGCTCGACCACGCTGCGCAGGGTATCGGGCACCCGCAGCCCCAGCTCCACCTCCAGCGTGTGCCGCAGCACCGAGCCCGCGTCGCGCCCACGATCGAGCTCGGCCACCACTTCTGCGCGTCGCATCACCAACCCCGGCGCCAGCGGGACCGGCTTGACCTGCACCTCGGCCACCCCCGAGGGCCCGCCGCGACGCCGTGCACTCAGGCCCGCCGCCTGCAGCCGCCCGTCGGGAGTATCGAGGTACAGGTCGAGATGTCGCCGCTCGCCTCGGGCCACGAGCTCGCCGTGCTGGCGTAGCCAGGCGAGCGCCACCGCGGGCTCGAACCCCGCGGTGCAGCGCAATTTGAGCTCCAGCTCTTCGTGCATCGGGGCACCGAGAGTACCGCGCTCGGCCATTCCCCGCCCGAGCCCAGGCCACGGAGTCACCGACCGACTATCGCTGTCCCCCACCCGCCACCCGCTGGCATGCTCGGTGCATTCACCTCGAACGTCACCATGGCCCTCGTCGACTCCCTCCTCAACCTCATGTCCGCCCAGGGCGCGGACGTCCTGGTCATTCCCTCCACGGAGCCGCCGTGGCTCGACAAGCGAGGCGAGCCCCGCCCGCTGTCGATGCCTGCATTGGGCCGCGACATGGTGGAGACCATCGCCAACGACCTTCGGGGCGCGGCCGCGGACGAACCCCTGGTCCCCGGTCAGAACATCGAGACCGAGTACCGCGCCGATGATGGTGAGCGATACGACGTGGTGATCGAGCCGCGGCCCGACGGGCCTCGATTGACATTTCGTCGCCCCGGCGCGACGGATGTGACGTCTTCGACACCCCAGCCCGCCGCTGCGCCCACGGCCACGGCCACCGGGCTCCCCACGGCTCCCCAGGCGACAGCGCCTCCGCCTCCGCCACAGCCCGACAGTACGTCCACCCCCGCCGCGGCCAACGAGGCGCCCACACCATCCCAAGCCGTCACCAGCTCGGTGCCGCCACCGCTCGATGCGCTGCGCGAGGAGCCGTGGCTCGAGCCGGGATCGCTGGAATCGGTGCTGGCGTACGCCCAGCAGGAGCGAGCCTCCGACATCTTGCTGTCGCATGGCGGCAATCCGCGGCTTCGCGTCGGTGGAGAGATCACCGAGATCCAGGGCCCCGCCATCGACGAGGCGGTCCTGCGAACGTTCCTCGCACCGGTCCTCGGAGTACGGGCACGCCACGATCTGCAGCACACCGGTAGTGCCGACCTCGCCCTGCGGGTGCAGGTCGGTGGCCGTCCCCAGCGCTACCGCGCGAACCTGTTCCTCCAGCATGGAGGCCTCGCGCTCGCCATCCGTCCGGTTCGTGCCGATCCCCCCACCCTCGACGTCTTGAACCTCCCCGAGGAGCTGACGTCGCTGGCCACGCTCCCCAGCGGTCTGGTGCTCATGACGGGCGCTGCGGGCTCGGGCAAGTCCACGACCCTGGTCGCGCTCATCGAGCACATCAACCGCTCGGCTCCACGCCATGTGATCACCCTCGAAGATCCCATCGAGTACGAGTATCGCCACCGCCGTGCGCTGATTCACCAGCGCCAGCTCGGCGTCCACGTCAGCTCGTTCAGCGCGGGCCTCCGCGCGGCCCTGCGAGAGAGCCCCGATGTGATCCTGGTGGGCGAGATCCGTGACCAAGAGACGATGGCCGCCGCCCTCACTGCGGCCGAGACCGGGCACCTGGTGCTGTCCACCTTGCACTCGGCCGATGCCGCCATGGCCGTGGATCGGGTGATCGACTCGTTCCCGGAGCACCAACAGAGCCAGGTGCGTTCTCAGCTCGCTGGCGTGTTGCGAGCCATCGTCACCCAGCGGCTGCTGCCCTCGCGCACGCTCCCCCAGCGGGTTCCCGCCATCGAGCTGCTGCGGGTCAACGTGGCGGTCGCCGCCAAGATCCGTGAGGGGCGCGGCCACCAGATCCTCAGCGAGATCCAAAAGGGCCGGGCCGACGGCATGCTCTCGTTCGAGATGACGGTCGCCCGATTGGTACGCAGCGGGCTGCTCAGCCAACAGCAGGCGATGGCCCACAGTCCCAACCCCGCGTTGATGGCCGAGCACCTGCGCACGCGCGGCTAGAGACCGCCAACCGCCCGCGCCTACGCGTATCTGGGGCCGCCTTTGGTCGTGCCGCCCAGGCATGCGCGAGCGAGCAGTTGTCGTCTCTAGCCCTCGCCAGGGATGTCGTCTTCGAACGTGGGGCCCGGGTCCCAGTCTTCGTACGCCCATGGCTGTACGTCCTCGGCGGTCAGCGTCTCCAAGAACGAGACGAGCGCACCCACCTGCGCGCTGGTGAAGCTTCGATCGAGCTGGTGACGGGCCATCAGCTCGATCGCCTCTTCCAAGGACTCGACGCTACCGTCGTGGAACCAAGGTCCAGTCTCGGCGACGTTTCGCAGCGAGGGAACCATGAAGACCATCGTGTCGTCGGGATCCCCGGTCACCTCGAACAGACCCAAATCTTCGCGACGCTCTCGTGGCCACGGAACGTCTTCACCGAGCTTGCGATACTCGGTCCCCCCCACACCAGCGCCATCGTGGCAATCGGTGCAATTGCGACGGAAGATCCGATACCCGCGACGCGCTTCCCGGCTGATCGCGCTGCGATCGCCGTCGACGAACCGGTCGAACCGGGACCGACGCGGCAGCATCTGTTGGTAGGACGCCAGCGCGACGGTGACTTGCTCGACCGTGGGGCCCGGTTCGCCTGGAAACGCCAGCGCGAGCTGTTGGGCCCATGCCTGGCCCACGTGCTCGAGCAGCCCCTGTTCCGTCTGCCCCATCTCATCGACGGCGAACAACGGGCCGCTCGCCTGCTCCTCGAGGGACTGGGCACGGCCGTCCCAGAACTGCCGGGTCTTGAGCGCGGCGTTGAACACCGAAGGCGCGTTCCGACGCACGATGGCTCCCCCCGTGCCCTCGGATCGGGCGAGGCCGTCGGCCCCGAATTCGGCGGGTTCGTGGCACGACGCGCACGAGACGTCACCGACCCCGGACAGGCCCGGGTCGAAGAACAGGCCGTGTCCCAGCCGCACTCTCGCGAACTCGACGGCGTCGAGCTTGCTGGGATCGGGGTTCGGCATCGACTCGACTTCGCCGCAGCCTGGGAATGCGAGTGCGAGCACGAACAGAGCAGGCCGGGTCAAACGCCGCGCAGGGAGCCGCGGCGGCACAATCGTAGACATGCCAACACCCTGTCTCGCTTGACACTCCGCCGGAAGTGACAAATGGTGTCATCGTATTGTCCGATCCGGACAAACGCGGAGCAGCCCATTGGTGAGCCCGTCCGTCGAACCCGTCCCCGCAGGGGCGATCGCAGTGACCAACGTCCGCCCCGCGTATGAGGCGTCGTTGCACTTCGGCGCTACGGAGTCCGAGCTTGCGACATCCGTGGGGCTCACCCGTGCTTGCCTGGACGCCGACGGGGCGACCGTGTCGGGCAGTGCCACGTACGCGCACATGGAGGCGATGTTCGCCAAGCCTGCGTACCCGCAGTTCGTGGTCGCGGCGGCGAGCCTGCACACGCTGCCTTCGCTCGGGGTGGTGGGGCTCGCGTGCAAGACCGTCGCGACCCTCGAGGAGGCGTTGGCGTGTCACCAGCGCTACCAACACCTGACCAACCGCACCGCACGGTACGACTCGTACACCGACGAGGCCAACTTCACCTTCGAGGAAGAGCGCTTCGGCCCCGCGCGCTTGGGCAGCCTGCTGATCTCCGACTACACGATGCTGGTCGCAGCCACGCTCATCCAGCAATGCGGTGCCCAGATGCCTCCGCCGCACACGATGCGAAGTCGCCGCGCCCAGATGGACCAGGCCGAGCGGTCCGCGTTCGAGGCGTTTACTGGCGCGACCATCGAGCTGGGGGCACGACGTGCGGCCCTCGTGTACGACGTGAACGTGCTGAGCGCCCCCGTCGCTTCCGCGGATGCCGAGCTGGCGGAGTACTTCGCCAGCCTGCTCGAGCGCGCCGGGTCGCTGACCGACCGCAGTGAGTCGGAGACCGTCGCCAAGACCCGGGTTGCGATTCGAGATGGTCTGACGACCGGTGCCGTGACCCTCCAAACGGTCGCGCGGCGACTGGGCATGGGCGCACGGACGCTACAGCGTCGGCTCTCGAGCGAGGGGCTCACGTTCGGCGAGATGCTGGAGTCGACGCGGCGCCGCTTGGTGCACGGCTACCTCACCGACCCCAGCCTGTCCCTCGCCGAGATCGCGTACCTGCTCGGGTATCGCGAGCAGGCGTCCTTCTTTCGGGCGTTCCGCGGCTGGCACGAGCAGACGCCCACGCAGTACCGAGAAGCACTGCGCACGACGACGCCGTAGCCAGATGCGGCTGGCCTCCGCCGGGGCAACGACGGTCACTTCATGGTGAGGTCTAGGTCCGCCCCGACCCAACCAGTGTGTCGACCACCGTCGAGCCGGGTATCTGGCCCCGGTCGTGCGCTGCGGGTCGGGAACGGCTCCGCCCTCAGCCGCCGTGGGGCGGCGCTCGGGCGAGGGCGAGGCAGGTCCGGTCAGCCCTGCCGCTCGAGGCAGGACTTGCCACGACGACCAAGAAACGGGCGGGACCCGGGAGACCGAACGGAGCCTAGGGAAGCGTGAACTCGGAGTACTCCGGCTCCTCGCCTTCGTAGGCCACGACCTGTGCGTAGCGCCCCTCGGGTAGATGGAGTACGGACCCGGTGTAGAAGATCGATCGTTCGATTGCACTGAGCCCTTCCGCGTCCGGCCCGTCACACATCACCGCTGCGCCATCGTCGAGGCGCTCGATGGTGAACTCTCCGTACGGCTCCATACCCCCCTCGTACTCGGGCTCGCCGTGCGGAACGACATGCGGGTAGGTCTGGATGCTGCTGCTCATGCCGGGACTGAGCACGGTCTCGACCGGGAGTCCGCTGATGCGCGCCTCGTAGCGGACCTCGGACGACGGGAACAGCAGCAACTCCGGATCGCCCGACATCAACTGCAGGAACTCCTGCGCGTAGGACTCCGTGCCTCGCTCGGCCGTCAACCAGTTCCCCAGGTAGCAGCCGCTGGTCGACAATGCGATGTCTCCCTCCACACTGGTGTCGACGTCGACCGTCAGGTGGACTCGCACGTCATAGGCCGGCATCGTCACCTCGAGGGCGTCACCAGGGTGCAGATCGATCTCGCCCGCCGACCAATCCTCGGGCGCAATGTAGAGCCCACCGTTGTCCCTTCCGCCGAGCTTGAGCTGGTAGACGGCCGGCGCCAAGACGTACGGCGTGTCGGGAAGGATCGTGTGGTAGAGCCCAGGCAGGCCGACGTCCTCGAGGCCGAACTCCCAGCTCGTCGGCCCCACGTCGACCAGCGCGTAGTCACCGATCCGAAGGCTCAGGACGGGCAACACCACTTGGTTGAGCACATACGGCTGCAGGTCGAAATCACAGGTATGGCTGGCAATCGTGGCCTCGGTGTCCGGAATGGTCGGGTCGATCTCGTAGGCTGGATTCCGGGTCACGACCTCGACGCAATCTCCAGCCGACAGCTCGACATCGATGACCTCCCCGAGAGGCAAGCGCTGGCTGTCTCCCCGCACGGGGTGCCACCACACCTCGAAGCCATCGGTGGAGACCTCCTGGGCCAGCGTGATCTGCAGCTGCCCGGGTCCCAGCGCATCGAGGCCGTCTGCCTTGCCGCCTCCTGGCTCGGATCCTTCGTCGAAGCCGGGATCACCCGAGCTGCCGTCGCACGCCGAAACGGTGGCCAGCATCGCGGCAACCATGAATAGAGCTGTTGGTGTGTGCATCCTGAAATCCCTTCCGCGAAGTGAATCGCGGCATCCACCCCCCCAGATGCACCAGGCCTGCACCGATTCCCGAGCGCAGGAACAATTGTGCGAAGCCGTGCATCGTGGCCAAGCTCGACCGTGCGTTGGACCAACACGGTGTCGCAGCAGGGGTGGTCGAGGGGACATCCGTACCGCCGTGTGAACCTGGCCATCGCCACACGACGCAGGCGCGGCCGACGGACGGATGACCATGGTCGGGCCCGCTCGATCCCATTGAACACGGGCGCCGCACATTTGTTCGAACGCCAGGACCGAGCCGCGGCGAAGGACCACCTCCGCCGCGACCATCCGTGTGGCCGGTAGACGACTGGAAACCATGGGCGCGACCGGAGGCGCGGCGCACGAAGTCACGATTTCCACTCCGCGACCGCCGTTCGCCGACTACGGCCACAACAAACAAATCCAACCTGTTAGGATTGGAAGTCTCATGGATGAGCAAATACTCCCCCAACAATGGGCGACGAGCGGCAGGACGCTGCGACGTTGCCACCACCCGCTTGCGGCCGCCGCGACACTTGTTTTGGTGTCGTGCACGGTCCCCGACCCCAACCTCGACCCCTCGGGCAGCACCGACACGGGCGCGCCAACCTCCGAAGGGAGCTCGACGGAGGCGCCCTCCGAGACCGGCTCCGCGACGGAGACCACCGAGGCCGATCCTTCGTCCTCGGGCGACACGAGCTCCAGCGACAGCACCGACGGGCCGACCGCAACCCTCGATGCACAGGACGATGGCCCCTACCTCGTGATGTCCAACGCCTTGCTACGCGTGAGCGCGGGGCAAGGCGTGTTGAGCAACGATGCCGTCTCCGATGGCTCGGGCCTGGTCGTCACCGCTTTCGACCGAACCGGGACCCAAGGCGGCACGATCTCGGTGGCCGATGACGGCAGCTTCTCGTACGACCCGCCCACGACGCTGCCCTTTGGCACCGACCGGTTCAGCTACACCGTCACGAGCGCATCGGGTGCCGAAGCCTCGGCCACCGTTCGCGTCGTCGTCCAGGCCCAGGACGGCACGGTCGACCTCGATGCGCTGGGTACCCAGGGCGTCATCTTCGAGGGCCCAATCATCGATGGCATGGCCGGGATCGCCGTGAGCTCGGCCGGCGATTTCGATGGCGATGGCCTTCACGACGTGCTGATCGGAGCCTCGCACGAGATCTTCCACGATGGTGAAGATGGGTTGCCTGGCGACGCGTACCTCGTGCTCGGCTCGGACGCGTTGGCCCCCGTCATCGATCTGGCGACCGCCGATGTTCACTTCGAGGGCGTCTTCCCCCGCGATGGTGCCGGTCACTCGGCCAGCCCGGCGGGTGACGTCAACGGCGACGGTCTCCACGATCTCCTCATCGGTGCCCCGAGCACCTACTGGCCAATACCCGGCGAGACCTACCTCGTCCTGGGCCGAGCCGCACCTGCTGCGAACTTCTTGCTGGAGACTGCGGACACCCGGATTCAAGGAGTGGCCAACCAGGGGTGGGCTGGGATCTCCGTCAGTGGGGCCTGCGACGTCAACGGCGACGGGTTCTCGGACATCCTCATCGGGGCGCCCTCGACGTTTGGTGGCGGATCGGCGGGTGAGGCGTTCCTCCTGTACGGGGCCCCGGCCCTGCCCGCCACGGTGAGCCTCGCCAACGCCGACATCGGGTTCAGCGGTCGCTTCGTCGAAGACGCGTTCGGCACCAACGTCAGCTGTGCCGGCGACATCAATGGTGATGGCTACGCCGATCTCATGGTGGGTGCCGACTACGCCAGCCCCAATGGGTTGTTCCCCGGCGACCCGCAGGCCCGCACCCGCGCGGGGGAGACCTACCTCGTCTACGGCGGGCCCGCGCTGCCTTCGAGCATCGGCTGGAACGACGCCGACGTGACCTTCGAGGGTACCGATCCGTTCGACTTCTCGGGCAGCTCGGTGTCGGGGGCAGGCGATGTCGACGGCGACGGCTTCGCCGACATTCTCATCGCGGATGCCTCGGCCGCGGCCCATCTCGTCTATGGAGGCCCGGCCCTGCCCGCCACGGTGGATCTGGCCGACGCCGACGTTCGCATCGAGGCGGGGCCGCTCCCGGGCTCGACGGGTGCCCGGGTCTCGGGCGCGGGTGATTTCGACGGCGATGGTTTCGCTGACATCTTCGTCGGTCCGACCAATCTGTTGATTCGTGGGTCGGACACCCTCCCGCCCGTCATCGACGTTGCAATGGCCGCGCTGCAATTGGTGGGGCCCTCGTCATCGGTCGGCCATGCGGGCGACGTGGATGGCGACGGCTTCTCCGACATCCTCGTCGGGAACCCGCTCGCCATGCCGGGCGGGACCAGCAACGCCGGCGACGCCCGCCTGGTGTTCGGCGATGACCTCACCGGGATCACCACCGTGTTGGGGACCGACGCCGACGATGTGCTGATGGCGGTGGGCGGTGCTGCGGCCGATCGACTCGTCGCCGGCCAGGGCAACGACGTGCTGCACGGCGACGGCGGACCCGACGTCCTGCGAGGTGGCCAAGGCGACGACGTGCTGCACATCGCAGACGCGGACTTCATGGTCCTCGACGGTGGACTCGGCACCGACACCATCGCCGTGCCCGCCGGCCTCACCCTCGACCTCGCGTCGACGGGGGACACCCGCACCATCGACATCGAGCGCATCGCGCTGGCCGAAGATGGTGCGTCATCGTTGGTCATCGGGGAGCTGGACGTGCTCAACATCTCGACGGTGTCCAACGAGCTGGAGATCTCGGGCGACGCGGATGACACGGTCACCCTCAGCTCCGGCGTGTGGTCGGGTCCGAGTCCCGATGGGGCGTTCGTGGTCTACATGTCGACGACGACCGCCGCTCGCATCCGGGTGGCGGCCGACATCACCGTGTTGCCGTAGACCCCGTCGAAGGTCGCGATCGGCC
>JAHZJA010001119.1 GCA_022601155.1 Deltaproteobacteria bacterium
AGAAGAAGGTCGCGACGAAGAAGAAGGTCGCGACGAAGAAGAAGGTCGCGACGAAGAAGAAGGTCGCGACGAAGAAGAAGGTCGCGACGAAGAAGAAGGCAGCGACGAAGCGGGCGGCGAAGAAGAAGGTCGCGACGAAGAAGAAGGTCGCGACGAAGCGGGTGACGAACGAGACGGCGGCAAACAAGAGGGGCGCCGCGAAGCGGGCGACGAAGAAGAAGGTCGCGGCGAAGACGAAGGTCGCCACGAAGCGGGCGACGACGAACGAGACGGCAGCGAAGAAGAACGTCGCGAAGAACAACAGTCGCGGCTAAACCAATGGGAGCCGGGCCCGCGGACTGCACCGCGGACCCGACTTGGGCCTCACCCACACCATTGTGGGGAGGTTGCGTTGGGTTGGCTTACGGATAGTTGGGGTCGCACCCCATCAGGATCTCTTCGCAGACCTCGGGCGGGATTCCCTGGTCCAGGCACTGCCCGAACTCCTCCATGCAGCCGCCATTGGGGTCGGTGGGATCACCAGGGTCGTTGGGGTCCATGGGGTCGTTGGGGTCCATGGGGTCGTTGGGGTCGCCTGGATCCATGGGATCGCAGTTGATCAGGATGTCCTCGCATTGCTCGATGGGCAGGCCCGCGTCGAGGCACTCCACGAACAGTTGCTCGCAGCCGTCGACCGGAGGCTCGGGGTCCGGGGGGCAGGGATGCGGGTCACCGGGGTCTTCGCAGTTGAGCAGGATCTCCTCGCAGATCATCGGATCTTCGCCTTGCTCGAGGCACTCGGCGAACAGGGCCTGGCAGTCGTCGGGCGGAGGCTCGCCGCTGTCCTGGCCGCCCTCTTCGCCGCCGTCGCCCGGATAGTTGGGGTCGCACGACTCGAAGATCTCGACACAGACCTCTTCGGGGATGCCGTCGGCGAGGCACTGGGCAAAGTCCTCCTCACAGCCGCCGCCGGGGGGTTGTCCGCCCTCTTCGCCTCCGCCCTCTTCGCCTCCGCCGTCGACACAGACCTCCCACTCGGCCAGACACAGCTCCTCGGGAACGTTGGGATCTTGGAGGCACTCGCCCAGCTGCGTGTCGCAGTCCTCGACCTGGCCGTCGCCCATGCCGTCGCCCCCGTCGCCCGGCCCGCCACCTTCGTCACCGGGCAGCGGCGGCTCTGGGAAGTCGAAGTCGCAGCCTCCCATGAGGCTGAGGGGGAGCAACAACGCCATCAGGCGCGTCGAGATTGCAGACAGGTTCGTCGTTGGTTTCATGGTGCGTCGTCTCCATGAGCGCACGCCAACCGCCGGTTCACGCGCCGCCTGGCGGTGCGTCGAGGTTCGGTCCGCGCTCGGCCGCATCCGTCGAATTGACCTCGACGGCGGGCGGTGGCGCGGTCCGGTCCCCCGCGGTCGTGGCCTGGATTTCGGCCGTTGCGGGGGTCGGGGCGGGGCAGCGGTGGCTGGCGTCGCTCGCTCGACAGGACCTTGCCGCGACCCCCGAGCCGATTACACCACGGCCGAATTTTTGTTGGGCGAAGCCCTACACCCGCGCGTGGAGGCCATCTCGCAGCCTACCCACCGCGTCTGACCGCCCCATCACGCGCCAGGCCAAGGCGTCAGGTGTGCTCGCGCGTCCCGGAGAACCGCACCTCGGGAAATCGCTCGGCCACTTTTTGGAGGTTCCACTTGTTGGGAGCCAGGTACGACAGATCGCCGTGCCCATCGTAGGCGAGGTTGGGCTCGTTACGGCGGGTGAACTTGTCCATACCCTTGCGGATATCGTCCTTGGTTCGGCCCTCGGTGATCGGCGAGACCCAGCGCGCGGTGCTGTAGTTGGTGGCCTCGTAGTCGGCGTCCACCGAGTACTCGTGGAGCAGGCGATGCTTCATCACCTCGAGCTGGAGCTGCCCGACCACGCCCACCACGAACTCGCCGCCCAGCAGCATCTTGAACACCTGGATGGCGCCCTCCTCTGACAGCTGGGTGAGGCCCTTGGCGAGGGCCTTGGCCTTGAGCGGGCTCTTGAGCAGCACGCGGCGAAAGATCTCGGGGGCGAAGCTGGGGATGCCCGTAAACCGCAACAGCTCGCCGTCGGTGAGCGTGTCACCGATCTTCAGGGTGCCGTGGTTGGGGATGCCGATGATGTCGCCCGCATAGGCCTCCTCGACGATCTCACGGCTCTGCGCGAAGAACATGGTGGCGTTGCCCAGGTTGATCTCGCGTCCCAATCGCGCGTGGTAGGCCTTCATGCCCCGGGAAAACCGGCCCGCGCAGATCCGCAAGAACGCCATGCGGTCGCGGTGCTTGGGGTCCATGTTCGCCTGGATCTTGAACACGAAGCCGGAAAAGCGTGCCTCACCCGTGTCGACCTCGCGGGTGGGGACGGGCTCACCGGGCGGCGGCGGCTCGAGCACGGCCTTGCCCGTGATCGCCATTCGGTTTTGCGGCGGCGGGGCCATGCGCAGGAAGGTCTCCAGCAGCTCGCGAACGCCGAAGTTGTTCATCGCCGAGCCGAACAGCAGCGGGCTCTGCTTGCCGGCCAAGAACGCCTCGTGATCGTAGGTTGGGGCGGCACCCTCGAGCAGCTCGATCTCGGCGCGGAACTCCTCGGCTCGATCCCCGACCAGCGCATCGAGCTGTGGGTCGTCGATGCCGGTCAGCTGGATGCCCTCGGCCGGCATCTCGTCGTCTCGCGTGCCGTCGGCCGTCTTGAACAGGAACAGGCGCTGGTGCACCAGGTCGTAGACGCCGCGGAAGCCCTTGCCCATCCCGATCGGCCAGGTCATCGGCACGCAGGCGATCCCGAGCTTGGACTCGACGTCGTCGAGGACCTCCAGCGGGTCGAGGCACTCCCGGTCGAGCTTGTTGACGAACGTGACCACCGGGGTGTCGCGCAGACGGCAGATCTCGATGAGCTTCTCGGTCCGCGACTCCACCCCCTTGGCGCCGTCGATCACCATCAGGGCGGCATCGACGGCGGTGAGCACCCGGTAGGTGTCCTCGCCGAAGTCGGCGTGGCCCGGGGTATCGAGCAGGTTGATCTCCGCGGGAGGATCGTCGGCGGGGGCGTCGGGAATCGGGTAGCGGAACGTCATGACCGAGGTGGTCACCGAGATTCCACGCTCCTGTTCCATCTTCATCCAGTCGCTCACCGCGTGTCGGGAGGCCCGGCGCGCGCGCACGGCCCCCCGCGGTCTGGATCGCGCCCCCGAAGAACAGCAGCTTCTCCGTCAGCGTGGTCTTGCCCGCATCGGGGTGACTGACGATGGCGAAGGTTCGGCGGTATCGAACGTGCGTTGCGATGTCGGTGGTGCTGTCGGCCGCCATTGTTCGGAGACTTATACGAGGGGTTGGCTCCCGTGTCTCCAATTCTGCGATACCGCGCGTTTTTCGACGTGCGGGGTTGGCCGCGGCAATGCGAGGCGTCATCGCCGAGGCGGCGCCACCCCGTTGGAGGCGCGGTGGCGGCGGTGGATTCCGGCACAATCGCCTTTATTGGCTCTGGCGCAATCCGATCGGGGCCGGTCGGCTCTGTCTACGGGCGATGACTGCCCCCACACCTCCCAAGTCCCGCGGGTCTCGCCGTTTCCAAGGACCGTCCGCCGTGCGTCCCCGATGGTGCCGGCTCGGGCTCACCTTGGCCGTGGTCGGGTCGCTGCCTCCCGCCGTTGCATCCGCGGGCGAGATCCAGGGTGACGTGCTCCCCGCCGCGTGCACCTCGAGTTACTCGCCCGATGAGGTGGTCCCCGTGCTCGCCACGCCGGTTCACGTCGGCGATACGTCCGTGCGCCTCCACGCGCAGCAGTCGGGCGAGACGATCGAGGTGTGGAGCAACACGCGCGGCCTGTTGCTGGGCCCCGGGCCGACCAAGGACGGCTCGCGCTTCGACCTGCCCTCGCCGCTGGTCGCGGGCGAGTCGCTGTCGATCTGCCAGACCAACCCGTGGCTGGTTTGCAGCCTGCTGCAGCCAGTGGAGACGCCCCCGGCAACGCTCGGCGCCCCCGCTTTTCCACACGTGGTGTTTGCCCACGGGAGCGCGGTCACGGTGTCCGGGGTGCATCCGGGGGCGACGGTCGAGGTCTCGGTCGGTGGTGTGGTCATCGGTCAGCGGTGGGCGGGCACGCGAACGTCGGCCGACGTGCCGATCGACGACACGCTGCCCGCGGGCACCATCCTCGTCGCTCAGCAGATCGTCGGGGGCCTGGCGAGTCCAACGGCATCGACGGTGATCTTTCCCGGCAACCCCGCCCCCGTCGTTCCTCGCGTTCGAGGACCCGTGCGCACCGATGACCTCGCCGTGTGGGTCAGCGGCATCACCCCGGGGAGTCTGGTCGAGGTGATCGACACGGGCACGGGTACGGTGCTGGGCTCCAAGCATGTGGGGGAGCCGGTCGCCAAGATCGCCACCTGCCCCATCGGTACCGACCCCATCCGTGTGGACGTGACCCGCAACGGGGTGACGCTGTCTTCGGCCGACGAAGCTCTGGCCGCGTACAGCGGCGCGCAGGCGCTCCGCTTGGAGGGCGACTTCGACTGGGGCACCGACCCCGGCACGGGCTTGCCGATCCAGGGCCGTTACTACAAGTCCGACAGCTGGGTGGACACCCCCGCGGTCTTCGTCATCCACGGCCAGGACTGGGGGCAGTGCGATCTCGACGGTGACCTGTTCGAGAACCACGACTCGGAGCAGGGCTACGGGTATGTGCTCGAGGAACTCAACGCGTGGAGCATCCGCGGCTACAGCATCAAGGTCGACGACAGCTTCGAGTCCGTCGAGGTGCGGACCGAGCTGTTGCTGGCCACGATCGACGAGGCGATCGCTCGCGGGGAGATCGATGCCGACACTCCGATCGCGCTCATGGGCCACTCGCTCGGGGGCGATGCCGTGATCTATGCGCGGAGCATTGCCTCTGCGGGTCTGGACATCCGCGGGGTGGTCTCCATCGCGCCGACCAGCTACGCCGCCCGCGGAGATTTCGTCGACTTCGACCCCTCGACGGGCCCGCAGGCGCCGCTACTGGAGATCTATGGCTCGGAGGACACCTTCTCGTGCTCGGGGTTCGACTCGCAGTGCTCGGTGTGGAACTACGATCAGGCCTGGTTCGCCAAGTCGATCGTGCACATCGCGGGCGCGGGTCACTACTCGCTGTCCGAGTGCTGGGCGCAGACCAATCCCGACGGGAGCCTCTCGCCCACCGAGCAGCGGGAGATCGCGGGCTCGTTCATCGTGCCGTTCCTCTACGACCGGCTGAATTCCGATACGCGGTTCTTGCCCTACTTCCAGGGCAGCGTGCGCCCTCGCGGCACCTACCGCTACGACATCGCGGTCCAGCACCACTGGCCGTGGTCGACCTCCGTCATCGACAGCTTCGGCGACTCGCCGGACGAGCTGTCCTTCCCCGACGACAACGTCGACCCGCTCGTCAACGCGCGTGGGCTCGCGGTCACCGAGTCGTTCGCTCCGCTGGGGGGCGGGGTGGAGGAGCACACCCACGCCGACCTCGAAGTCAACCTGGGGGTCACCTACGAGGCCATGCACGACCCCGACCACCACGCGGCCGTGTTGACCTGGGACGATCGTCGCTACGTGTATCGCAGCGACCTTGGGGGGGTGTCCGCGACTGCCGACGATTTCATCTCGCTGCGGGTCATGGCCGTCGCCGGGGACTCGGCCACCGAGCTCAACGGCGAGACGGGCGTGCCGATCGACTTCATGGTGGGACTGGGTGACGGCGTCCGCTCCTCCAACGTGCGGGTGGGCAGCACGGGCAGCGTGCTGTACCCCTTCGATGACCACGGTGGGGATCCGAGCCAGGTGATGCGGACCGTGCGAGTACCGCTGGATGCATTCATCGCACTGACGCCGAACCTCGATCTGTCGAATCTGCAGCTGCTGCGCGTTCGGGCCCGTGTGCGCAACGAAGGTCGCATCATCATCGACGACCTCGAGATTGGCCCGTAGCCGAGCGCGAGACGACCAAGGGCGTCAGCCCCCGCTACGGCATGACCACGTCGCCGAGCTCGAGCGCGACATCGGCGTGCTGCATGCGACCCAATCGCACGCACCCGTGGACCTTGCCCAGCGTGCACAGCTGGTACGAGGCCATGACCACGCCGTCGAGCGAGAACTCACCGTCCTGATCGCTGGCCCCGTGCGTGCGCAGTGAACTGGTGGCGCATGGCGACCCGGCCGCCAGCTCGGGGCGGGGGCACAAGTCGAAGGGCATCCGTCGCAGGGGCTCGCCCTGCGCCGACATCAGTCGGCCGCGTAACCCCGCGGTCCGTATCGGCCTCGCGGGAGGCAGCCGCGGGCCATCTCCCAACACGAGCATCGCCTCGACTTCACCGGTGAGCGCAGGCATGGAGCTCATGGGAAAGAAGGCCCGGGTCTCGGCGGGCCCCAGCACCGCGAGCCCGGCGTCGGTCGCCAGCCAGGCTCGACCCTGCGTGTCGATCTCGATCCGCGGCTGAGCCGGATTGACACAGATGAAGCCGCAGCCAACGAGGCCCTCGAAGTCGGTGCCCGAGCCATCGTGGCGCATCGTGCCGTCGGGTTCGATGCGCACGATGTGACGGCCGTGCGAGAAGCTGGCCACCCGGTACCCGCTCGCGCTGGCTCCGATGTGGTCGTAGCGGGCCTCGGGGGCTGCCTCGGTGGGTGTCGGCAGCCCCGCCATGAACCCCAGGGGCATCGGGGGTCGACGCCCGCGGACCTGGACCGCGAGCCTTCGCCCCCACACGATGACCGACCCGCTCGCGGGCTCGGTGCTGGCGCCGCTCAGTCCGGGAGCACCGGTCGCGCCACCGTCGAGCACGACCGGTTCCCACCCGGACCCCTCGCGTCGAAACGCGCCGGTCTCGGTGGCGAGCCACACCAGGCCCGTGCCGTCGATCGCGATCCCGTTGACGTCGAAGTCCGTGGTCTCCACCGTCCACGTGCTCCCGTCGTGGTGCGCGACCTGACCCGTGCCGCCGGTCCACAGCTCCCCGTTGGTCGTCACAGCGACATGGGTCGCCCAGATCCTCGGTTCGTGGGACCAGGTGTCGGCCAGGTGTTTAGCCCGCGTCCCCTCGAGCCGGTAGATCGCCTGGTTGGTGAGCACATACGGCACGCCATCGAGCCCGGTCGTCATCTCGACCACCCGTGGTCGGCCCGCCGCCTGGCGCCGCCACGTGGAGCCGCCCGGTGCGGGCAGCTCCACGGGAAACCACGCCTGGTCGCGGAGCAGAGCCACGCCTTGCTCGGCCACGGCGAAATACGCGAGGCCTGGGGCTCGATCGTCCGAGGGGTGG
>JAHZJA010001120.1 GCA_022601155.1 Deltaproteobacteria bacterium
CGTCCCTCGCCAGCCTCCTCGTCCTCGCCGCCCTCGGTCACCGCAGGGGGTGCCGCGGCGGCTTCGGTGGGGGCTGCCTCGGTGGACTCGGTATCATCGCCAGCCTCGTCGCGACCACGGCCACGGCGTCGGCGTCGACGTCGACGTCGACGCGCGGTCACGCTGGTGATCGTGCCGGGGTCGGTCACCGTGTCGGCGCCGGGGCCTGCCTCGATGGTCTCCTCACCGTCGGCGGCACCGGGCTCGGCGTCCGCATCGATCGAGCTGCCCTGGTCCTCACCCTGAACATCGGGCGCGGGGACGGGCGCGGGGGCAGACTCTCCAACGGGAGCCTCGGCCTTGGCCGCGACATCATCATCACCGTCGGAGCGCGAGCCTTCCTCGTCACCAGCACCGCCTCGACGACGACCGCGTCGGCGTTGACGTCGACGGCCGCGGGGTTGTTCCTGTGCGGCCGAGGCCTCGGGACTGGCCTCCGCTGCGTCCTCGGGGCTGGCTGCGCCCTCGGGGCTGGCTTCCGCGGCGGCGGGGCTGGTCTCGCCGCCATCATTGGCGGCCGCATCGTCGAACAAGGTCTCGACCGAGAGCTCGTCCAATACGGGGGGAGCAGGGGAGTCTGGGCTGCCCGCCGTCTCGGCCGGTGCAGCAGCGTCGGCCGAGCCGGTCTCGTGGGCTGCTGCTTGGGCCGTCTCGGCTGGGGCTGACGCCTCCGTACCCGACGCTTCGGTGGGGGAGGCAGTCGCGGACCCTTCGGCCTCGGGTGCACCCTCGGGGCGGCGGGAGCGGCTCCGACGTCTTCGCCGACGGCCCCCGGGTTGTTCGCCCGTCTCGCTGTCGGCGGCCACCGCTTCGGGAGCTGCACCTTCGGCGGATGCTGTGGAGGTGGACGCGTCGTCGGAGGCCGGACTTGCATCGGCCGTCACCGCCTCGTCGCTGCCACCCCGTCGCCGCCGACGTCGACGGCCTCGGTCCTCACCGCCTGGTTCCGGCGTGTCGCTTCGTTGGACCCGCTCGGAACTGGGCTCAGAACTGGGCTCAGAACTGGGCTCGGAACTGGGCTCGGTGCGTGTCTCCGCAGCGTCGGCACTGGACTCGTCGCCACCGGAGCGTCGGCGGGATCTTCGTGGCTCGTCGTCACGGTGACGGCTTCGGCTGCGGCTGCGGCGCTCGTCCGAGCGGTCTTCGTCGCGTCCGCGGCCTTCGCTGGGGCGTTCGTCCGAGCGGCCCAGGCTGCGAGGCTCGTCCGCACCGGCTCCATCCCGTCTTCGGGGGCGGCGCTCGTCGGACCCTTCGTGGCGGCCCCGCCCGGAGCGCTCACCACTGCCCTCACGGTCATCGCCGCGGCCCCGGTTGCCGCCGCCTTCCCAGTCGTCACGCTCACGACCCCCACGTCCCCCACGTCCCCGTCGGTCTCCGCTGCGAGTCGGTCGTCGCTCGGGCTCCTCGCTACCGTCGTCTCGGTCGCGGGTGACCTTCGACATGGCCTCCTTGAGCAGGTAGGCCATCACTTGCTCGCCACGGGGGTCGGTCCCCAGGTTGCGGGCCAGCAGTGTCCACTCCGGTGCGACCAACTCGGGGAACTGCCGTGCGATGAGGTCGAGCTTGATCTCAAGGCGCTGCTTGGCCAGCTCGGCGGCGGGTGGCAGCGACCGCTCCTCGAACACGATCGAGGGGTACTGGAGCTTGAGGTAGTAGTGATTGCCCAGCTCCTGGGGCGCGATCAGGCTGATCGCGACCCCGGGGCGTCCGGCTCGGCCCGTGCGGCCAGTCCGGTGCACGTAGCTCTCGGCGTTCTCCGGGAACGAGTAGTTGATGACGTGCCCGATGTGGGAGATGTCGATGCCGCGGCTGGCCACGTCGGTGGCCACGAGAAACCGCAGCTTGCCCGAGCGCATCCGACCCATCACCCGCTCGCGTGCGGCCTGGGTCAGATCGCTCGACAGCGGCTCCGCCTGGTAGCCATCGCGTCGCAGCGCCGAGGCGACCACGTAGGTCTCTTCGCGCGTATTGCAGAAGACCAGGCCGTTGGCGGGCTCTTCGACCGACACCATGTCGAGCAGGTCGCGAACCTTCAGCGCGCCCGAGCACTGGTAGTAGTAGTGGTTGATCTCCGCCGCGGCGACCTGGTCGCCCGACAGCAAGACCGACTCCGGGTTCCGCATGTAGCGACGAGCAATGCGCTCGATGTCGGGCGGAACGGTGGCCGAGAACAGGCAGGTCTGACGCTCGGAGGCACACGCGTCGAGGATCGAGTGGATGTCCTCGAGGAAGCCCATCGAGAGCATCTCGTCGGCCTCGTCCAGGACCACCATTCGCACCTGCCCCAGCTTGAGCGAGCGGCGGCGAATGTGGTCGAGGATGCGGCCGGGCGTACCGACGACTGCGTGTACGCCGTCGCGCAGCGCCTGGAGCTGCGGCTGCATGGCGGTGCCGCCGTACACGGGCAAGGTCTTGACGTTGGTGTATTGCCCGAGCTGCTCGAGCTGGCCGCACACCTGCTTGGCGAGTTCACGGGTCGGCGTGAGCACCAGCATCTGCACACCGGTCTCGGCCGCGTCGCCGTCGTCGTACAGCTGCCCGAGCCAGGGC
Source organism: Deltaproteobacteria bacterium (assembly GCA_022601155.1). Taxonomy (GTDB): domain Bacteria; phylum Myxococcota_A; class Polyangia; order Nannocystales; family Nannocystaceae; genus Paraliomyxa. Next base: position 2,590 of record JAHZJA010001120.1, read on the forward strand.
AGACAAAACGCGCCGGTCTTGCCCGACCCCGTCTGGGACTGCACCAGGATGTCGCGGCCCGCCGACATCAGCGCGTAGGTCATCGTCTGGACCGCGGTGGGCGTTTCCCAGCCCATGGCTTCGACAGCCCGGCGGATGGGGTCGGCCAAGTCGAGCTCTTCGAACGTGGTCGGCAGCGGCGGACCCTCGGCGTCGTCTTCGCTCGACGCCTCGTCGGCCGATTCGGGGGCCGCCGCTTGTGCGGTGGTGGCGTCCTCGGCCGCAACGGGCTCGCTGGGCGCCTCGTCGGCCGCGGCCTGATCGGCGGAGGCCTCCACGGGCTCGGCTGCTTCGACGGCCGGCTCCGGCGCGGGTGGTGCGTCGGTGGCGGCGGTGTCCTGCGTCGAGTCGGTCGCCTCAGCGGGCGTCGCGCTGTTGGAATCCACCTCAGCGGGCGGATCGAGCGGGGCAGCGGGGGGAGAAGAGTCAGCCGGGGCTGAAGTGGGGATCGTGGGTTCGGAGCCGGAGGCGGCAGGCGCCTGCTCTCCGGTCTTTGGCGGATGGGCCATGGGAGGAATTCCTAGGGCGCGAGCAACTCACGGCGTATCTCCAGGTCTTGGGCTCCCAAACTGAGATGGGAGCGCAAGTGGACCTCGATGCGTTCGAGGGACTGAAGACTGGCGGCGTCTGCTGAGCAGGCGGCCTGAGTCTCGCGGATGAGATTGGTAACGACATCGTCTTGCGGGTCCCCCTCGCGGAAGCTTGGGGCTCGCAGGGTCAGGGCCACCACCCGGTCGCGGATTAGCCTGACGCGGTAACTGCAATCGACCTCGCTCGCGGCAAGACCGGGCTGTTGTTGTGCGACTCCGAGCGCAACACCGACGACTCCGTAGAAAACGGCGGCGAGCGACACGGTCAAACGCACCCACGTCGAGAGCGGAAGGCCTCGGGGTGACGAAGAACCCTTCAGTTCGCTTGCCATCATCCACCTCGCGTGGGCCGCCGGTCAAGCCCGTCTCCACACGAACCTATGCAGTGCGCTACCACACTACTGCTCGGCGGGGACGGGTTGAGGGCATCGCAATGGGCATCCGGCCTGGTCCGAACGTCGTGCGGTGAATCGGACCACGCCGACCTGGCTGCGGGCTACTGAGGAACCCGGGGGGATCAGTCGACGGATCTGACAACCCTGGCGAGCGTCATCTCCCGGGGTCCAGCACTCACCCTCTCGGTTGAGATCGATGAACAAATCTACAGGGTCGGGCATGCTCAGCCGCCCGGGGTGGAGCAGCTGCTCGCCGTCGACCAGGTAGCTGCCGCGGTCGATCGGCACCACCGAGGTCCGTTGGTCGAACTGATCCAGGGCCAGCGTCACCACCACACCGTCCTCGAGGATCAGGCGCAGCGGGGTGGGGTCCGCCGGGATTCCGCCGCGCAGATCGAGCAGCGAAAAGGCAGAGGGTCCGCCCTCGGCCCCGGCCGCGGGCAGGGCGGTGATCACGTACACGCCCCCGGGATCGAGCGGAAGGACGAAGGCCCCATCCCGACCCACGATGGGATCGTAGTGGGTGGTCACCGAGTGGAAGTAGGGGCCGGGGGTATCGACCGGATCCTCGGGCATGCGCAGGCGCTCGGCGAGCACGATGGCCTCGCGCGCAGCACAGCCCGCGCCCGCCTCGCGGCGCGCACAGATGGTGTCGTCGACGTCGACCACCCCC
>JAHZJA010000092.1 GCA_022601155.1 Deltaproteobacteria bacterium
CCACGGTCGGGCTACGTCAAGCTGCTGCTGGCGGATGCCGGAGGTGGCTGCGATGTCGAGGCGGACGGCGCCCTGCAGACCAACATGGCCGTGTTCTGGGACAACGCCACCTTGACGCCGGACCAAAAGACCCTCACGTGGGATCTCAGCGGGGCCAACTCTGCGTTCTTCGACGATGGCTGCCGCCAGGTCCAGGACGCCGCGTACCTCACGATCCGGCTGCAGCTCCCCGTCCGGGACATCACGAACAACCTCGACTACTGGGTGTCCAAGACGCTGAGCAACAATCCCGATCAGTTCGCCCCGGACTACGTCTACGACCCGATCAAGATCACCAACAGCTGCCTGGCGGCGGGGACCATGCTGCAGATGGCCAACGGCCGCACCGTTGCGGTGGAGGACATCGAGTCTGGCGACCACGTGTTCAGCTCGCTCGCCGATGGGGCACAGGGGCTGACGGTCACCGACACCGCGGTGGGCTTCGAGACGGAGCCGATGGTCCGCCTCCACGCCGACAGCGGGCAATCGGTGCTGATGACCGAGATGCACCCCGTGCTCACCCCGGACCGAGGCATCGTGATCGCCAAGGCACTGAAGGAGGGCGACTTGGTCCTCACCAGCAGCGGGGTCAGCATTCTGAGCAGCGTCGACCGTGAAGAGTTCGGCGGCAAGGTCTACAACGTCAAGCTCGGCACCAGCGTCGAGAAGGCAGCCCTGGGAGCGGAGGACGCGACCTTGGTCTACGCCAACGGCTTCCTCGTTGGTGACGGCCAGGTGCAGAGCAAGTACGAGACGATCGCGAGGGCGGCCGACAAGCAAGGTCCCGTCATCGCCCGGCTGCCCACCGACTGGCAGCTGGACTATGTGCTCGCGAACCTTCGCGACTGATGAGCGCTAGCCACGGGGGCGCGCCGGCGGTGCGCCCACCGTGTGGTCTTGGTGGCGGCGGGCCGATTTCGGGTCGAAGGCCGCGGTCGCCACTTTCGTCCCCGCCGCTGCTGGCGGGGGCGTGTTCCCAACCCAACAACCACCGTGTCTCCCGCGTGATGTCTTCGTGGGAGGCACGGCGGCACTACGAGCGACGTCGAATGCAACGCCAACACAGGACCGTGTCCCTCCCCATGCTGAGCTCCCTGCTGATCGCAGGCTGGCTCCTGCCGCTGACCGGCTGTCAGCCCTCTGGCCTCGACCCCGCGGGGATCGACGACGAGCTGGAGCAGCCCCCGGCCGAGGACGAGCCTCTGAACGAGCGGCAGCGGCTGGCGAAGAGCGGCCTGTACCTGCTCGCTCCGGGCGGTGGCGGTGGAGTGGTTCCGGCGACCGCGCCCGATCTGGTCGATGCGCTCGACCTCCCGGCCGGGTTCCTGGGCGAGGTCTCGGTGGAAGGGGCCGATGTCTCGACCAGCGTGTTCGAGCAGTGGGGGGTCATCGGCCCGCGGCGTGGAGACTCGTTCGCGGTCCTCAGCACGGGCGTCCTCGGCACGGTCCCAGAGCCCGGGACGGACATGTCTTCGGCCGGAGCGGCCGACGACAGTGTGGTGCTGTCGCTGGACCTGGAGATCCCCGAGGGCTTCAATCGGATCTCCTTCGACTACAACTTCATCAGCGCCGAGTCTCCCGATTTCATCAACGGAATCTACAACGACACGTTCACCGCCACGCTCATCGATCCCGACGGTGTGTCCTACGAGCTGGCCCTGGCCTCGGTCAACAGCTCCGAGTTCTTCGACATCTCCGAGGAGCGGGCCGGTGGCACCCAGTTCGACATCTTTACCTTCGACCCGATGGGTGTCGACACGGACTTTACGGGCGGAATTCCCGACGCAGGCATCACCGACTTTCAGACGGTCACGGCGGAGCTTCCTGCCGCGGGCAGCTGGACGCTGGTCTTCGACATTCACGACGTCGGTGACGGTCTGTTCGACTCGGCCGTGATCCTCGACGATCTGCGCATCCACGCGACCGAGTGGCTGTCGCTCAACCCGCTGCCGCCCCCACCGCCACAGGAGTTCAACGAGCCACAGCTGGTGGGCAACAACGGTGCGATCGATGACGACCCGGCGCGGTTGCTCCTGGCCGGGCAGCACGTGCGCGGGGTGACGGCGGACGGTGTCACCCAGATCTTGTTGCGCACCCGAGTCCCCGAGGCGGGGACCGTGGAGTACTCGCTGCCGACGGGCACATTCCCCGAAGACGGCGGGGTTGGTGAGCCCGATGCCCCGCGGAGCGGGTCGGTGACGGTCGATGCCGTAGAGGCCGCGCCCGGGCAGTGGTGGACCTTTGCGACGTACACCGCCCCCGCTGACTTCGACCGGGGCACGGACGGGGACCTTGCCGAGCGCGAGGTGGACATCCGCGCGGCGTTCACTCCCACGGACCCGACCTCGTCGCAGTACCAGGAGACCCACCCGTTGTTGCTGCGGCGTCCACCCGTCGTCCTGGTGCACGGGCTGTGGGATGAGCCGCTGTCGTGGCGGATGCCGTTGCTCGACGACGATCGGTGGCAGGTCCACCGCGCTGGCTATCCCAGCGAGCTGAGTCTGGCCACGAACGCGCGTACCGTGCCGTCCGAGGCCATCCTCGAGGCACGGCTGGTACAGCAGGCCGACGGCATCGCCAGCACGACGGTCGATCTCGTCGCGCACGGGATCGGTGGGCTCCTGGTACGGCAGCACATCGACTCGGTGGCCTACCTGCGTCCGGAGAACTTCGCCCAGGGCGACCTTCACAAGTTCATCACCCTCAACACGCCACACCTCGGGTCGGAGCTTGCCACCGCGTCGATGGAGATGTGGAACGGCCTTGGCCCGGCCCAGGGGGTATTCGGCAATCTGTTCGCCAACAACAACGTGCGCATCGACGGAGGCGCGGTCGCGGACGTGCAGGTCGGGGCGCCATTGTTCGCCGCGCTGGGGGCTACGACCGTGCCCAGCCACGCGATCGTGGGCACCGGAGGGCGGTTCATCACCCGCGGTGAGCCCGATGCGAACGGAACCATCATCGACAGCCCCGCGGTGACATCGGTCAACCCTCGCGGCATGCTCTACACGTTCATCGAGCAGCGACATCCAGATCGGCCGGCGCTCCACGCCGATCGGCGGGCGTTCGTGTTTGGTGAGACGAGTGACGTCTTCGCGGGGGACCACGACATGTTCTGTGCGACCGACAGCCAGCAGGGTGGCCTCGGTGCTGCGGCGACCACCAGCTTCGCCAGCCACTATACCGACGCCGCCGATTTCGACTATCACAGCCTCCACTATCCGGCGCCGCGCAGCGATGCGTACTCCGACCGGCTGATGGAGCTGCTCACCGAGCCGGTCGATGGCCTTGCATTCGGCTCGTTTCCGGCGCCCGCGGACGTGCTCCCGCTGGCTCCGGCGCCTGCCGCTCCTGCGCAGGGGCCGGGCACCACCCCCGTGGCTGCGATGATCGTCGCGTCCGGTCTGACCATCACGTCCCCCGTGGCCGGCACGGAGATCACACCCGGCGAGATGCTCCAGGTGGTGGTGGAAGCGGATGTCGGGATCGATGTCGCGGTGATGGGGGTGGTCACCCAGTCGGCCTCGGTGATCATCGACCAGCCCATCGCACCGTTCGTCGTCGATCTGGCCATTCCCGATGAAGCGGGCGGTGACCTCGATGTGCTCGCGTTCGGCTTCAGTGCCACGGGAGAGCTGCTCATCTCGCAGGTCGTGGAGCTGGGCGCGACGCCGGATGCCGAGCTGCTCCACGTTCACATCGTCGATCGCAACCCGGTGTTGTTCGGAGAGGGCGACACCCGCTCGGTGAGCGTGCTCGGCCTGTTCGACGACGGCTTCGATCGCAACATCACGTCACTGTCGACGGGCACGGACTACCTGACCTCGGACCCCGGCGTGTTCACCATCGCCGGAGACGGAATCCTCGAGGCAACCGGGGTGGGACTCGCCACACTCGTCGCTCGCAACGGTGGCCTGCAGGACAGCGTGACGGTGGACGTGCGCCCGGGGCTCAGCGCGAGCTTCGAGCTCACCGAGGAGTGGCCCGGAGGCTATTGCGTGTCGTTGCTGGTCACCAACCACACCCCGGTCACGACCAGTGACTGGGAGGTCGAGTTCGACCTGGGTGAGTCGACCATCACCGAGAGTTGGTTCGGTGTGTTCTCGGGTGACGCAGGCGTCGTCACGGTGGAGCCGTTGGTCGACTGGCAGCTGGAGATCCCGGGGGGCACGACGAAGGGCTACACCGGATTTTGTGCCACGGCGCCGCTTGGGGACACGGTCGTCCCGACCGTCCTCGACGCATCGGCGACTTTCTAGCCGTCGACCGCTGTTTGACCGCCCGGGACCATGAGGCCCCGGGCGGTGCTCGTTCCTGAACGGAAGCCAGATCATGACCCGACCCGTCACGCCCATGCGCACCCTGTCGCTGCTCATCGCCACCGCTGCGTGCAGCCCGTCCGAAGACATGGGCGAGCCACTCCCACAGCGAGAGGAATCGGTGCTCACCCCGGGCGCCGTCGACCCGGGTACCGTCGCCCGGCTGGCCGTCGCCCACTTCGACGCGCATCGGGCCGAGGGCCTCGCGCCCGGGACGACGTTCGGGGTTCGTCGGGTCGTCACCGATGGCCAGGGGCGAGCCCATGTTCGGCTGCAGCAGCGCCATGGTGCGGTGGCCGTGCTCGGTGGCGAGGCGATCGTTCACCTCGCGGCCGACGGATCGTTTCGCCGCGTGACCGACGACTTGGTTCGTGATCTGAATGTCGACACCACCGCCGAGGTGACCCCCGCCGCCGCCATTGCGACGGCCACCGCCGCGGTGGGGGAGCCCGACTCCGATGCCCCCCCAATCCCGCCGCAGCTGCTCATCGTTCGCCACGAAGGCTCCGACCACCTGGTGTACCGGGTGCGGCTGCGCCGACTCTCCGATGCCGATCGACCTGCGATCTTCGTCGTGTTCATCGATGCGCATACCGGTGACGAGGTCTTCAGGTACGACGATCGGCAGCCCGTCGCCCTCATCGATGACGACGCGGCGACCTTCGACACGCAGGGAGGTATCGACTACTTTGGCGCCGTGATCGCCGACTCGAGCGATCCGGTCGCCAACGATGCCCACGTCCATGTGGGGCACAGTCTCGAGTACTTTGCCGCGACGTTCGGCCGCGACAGCTTCGACGGGGCGGGGGCGCGGGTCGACGCGTACGTGCACTTCGCCGTCGATTTCGTGGATGCGTTCTGGGACGGTCAACGTCTGACCTTCGGCGACGGTGATGGGGTCATCGCAGGGCCACTGACCGTCCTCGATGTGGTGGCCCACGAGTTCACCCACGGGGTGACCACCTACAGCGCGGGGCTGCTGTACCTCAACGAGTCGGGGGCCCTCAACGAGGCGACGTCGGATATCTTCGCAGCGGCCGTCGAGGCGTTCGTGAACGAGGCCGTCGACGTCGATACCTGGAGGGTAGGGGAGGACGCATGGACCCCGGGCGTCGAAGGCGACGCCTTGCGCTACATGCACTCGCCAACCCTCGACGGATGGAGTCGTGACCACTACTCGACCCGCTACGTGGGTCCCGTCGACAACGGGGGGGTCCACTGGAACTCTGGGATCGCCAACCTGTTCTTCTTCTTGCTCGCCCAGGGTGGACAGCACCCCAACCCCGCCCACCAGACAGGAGTGGTCACGGGGATTGGCCTGCAGCCCGCCGCGCAGATCTGGTACGCGGCGCTCGTCAACGAGATGACGCCACAGACCACCTTTGCCGAGGCCCGCGTTGCGACCCTGGCCGCGTGCGTCGACCTGTACGGCGCGGGCGCTGTGCCGTGCACCTCGGTGGGCCAGGCGTGGTGCGAGGTTGGGGTGGGCGGCGACGCGTGCCTCGCCGTCGGGAGCTGCGGCGAGCAGTGCGGGGTCCAGTCCGCCGATGGCTGCTTCTGCGATCCGCTGTGTGTCCAGTGGGGAGATTGCTGCCCCGACTACGAGCAGCTGTGTCTCGCGGGCACGCCCTCGTGCGTGGGGTTTTGCGGTGAGCAATCGCCGGGGGACTGCTGGTGTGAGCCCTCTTGCCAGCAGTTCGGCGACTGCTGCCCCGATTTCGCGGAGGCGTGCGGGTAGGGGCCTTCGCTTGACCGGTCGGAGGCGACCCGAACGACTACCCCCAGCGTCGGACTGCAGCGCGCCGTTCCCCACGCCGTACTGCGCCGC
>JAHZJA010000093.1 GCA_022601155.1 Deltaproteobacteria bacterium
CCCACCATGTCAGCAGGGTCTGGCCCCGACGATGGAGGCGGACGCAGTAGCGAAACCGTCGCGACGGTGAGTCAACGAATTGGCCCGGCTGCAGGGCGTCGACGGGCAGGTCGGTGGCGGGCATGCCGGGCCACAGCTCCAAGACCTTGTACGTCGCGCCCTGGATGTTGAGCTCCGGCTTCCACTTCATCGCGGCGGACCACGGCTCACACTCGCGCAGGCGCTGGCGGTGCCGTTGGTCGAGGGCTTGGCGCTGGGCGGCGGTGAGGCGGATGGACGGTGGCATCGTCGGGGTGATCGCGGCGTCCATGGTAGCGACGGTCCCGACGACGAGGCTAGTCCCCCGAGACCGTACGCTTCATGGCTCCCATGTCCCGGGCGCCAAGCGACGTGAGGAGGGCCGTGTTCGCAAGCGGAGCCGACGCACACAGATTGTCGTGGCGTCGCATCGGCGCCGCACTACAGTGGCGGACGTGGCCACGCCCTCCGAGCCCGAGCCGCCGACCATGCCACGGGCCTTCGGGCCCGATCACGTCGAGGAATTCGAGCTTCGCGACGGGACGCGCGTGAAGCTGCGGCCGATTCGCCCGTCGGACAAGCACCAGCTCGAGGCCGGCTTGGCCCGGCTGTCGCCGCAGTCACGCTACCTCCGGTTCTTCACCGACAAGGAGCGACTGACGGCGGCCGAGCTGCGCTACTTCACCGAGATCGACGGCGAGGATCACTTCGCGATCGGGGTGAGCCTCATCGATGAAGACGGAGGCGAGGGCCAGGGGGTGGGCATCGGTCGGTTCGTGCGGCTGGCCGATGAGCCTACCGTCGCGGAGCCTGCCCTCGCCGTCGTCGACGACATGCACGGCCGGGGCCTGGGGCGCGTGCTGATGCTCCGTCTGATCTGCGCCGCCACCGAGCGCGGCATCGAGACGTTTCGCTGCGACTTTCTCGCGATCAACCACACCATGGAGGACCTGCTGCGCGACATCAGCCCGGAGGTCGACTTCTCTGCAGACGGTCCGGTGGTGACGGCCGAGTTCCGGCTGCCGACGGTTCCGGCCGATGCATCGGCCGAGCGTGCAGCCGATGTGGGCCCGCTGTTTCGGTGGTTCAAGCTGGTCGCCGAGCAGGTGGTGGAGCTGCGGCAGCTTTGGGAGACCCGCTCCGAGGCGCTCCAGGAGGGGTGGCGGGAGCTGGGGCGTCGCATCGAGCAGCAGCTCGAGCGCAGCCTCGACGGGTCCGAAGCCAATGCGGAGCCCGAGGAGCCTGAGCCCGAGCCCGCCGAGGCCGACGGTCACAACGAATAGGACAGCGTGTAGTCGGCACAGATGCGCTCGCGGGAGCCGACCGAGACCCACGCGACGATGTCCAGGCCCGAGAACATGCCGGAGCAATCGTAGTCGTCCATGTCGACTTGATTGGTGTCGCAGCAGCCGGGTCGGCCGTCGGGCGAGTCGGCTGCATCCGCGCCGCCGCAGTCGATGTCGACAGCGTTGCCTTGCACGCACTCGATGTAGACGCACACCTCGAGGTCTTCGTCGGCCACGACCTCCACGGATGGCTCCTCGGGGCACGCGAACGACTCGTTGCCGAGGAACGTGTACCAATCGGTCTGCGGGCCCTCGAGCGTGCCGATGAGGCCGAGATCGATGGTGCCGGAGCAGCCGACCGCGTCCACGTCGTAGGCGGTGGATTCATCGTCGTGAGGGTCTTCGTCCAGCGGGCTGCAGATGCTGTCGGGGTCCACGCAAAATCCCTCCTCGTCGCAGACCAGATCGCCTTCGCACATCGCTCCGACGTCACACAAGCACCCCTCCAGTCCCGGTGTGCATCCGTCGGTGCCGGGCGGGGGATCGCCCGAGGAGTCGGGGTCGGGCGCTCCGGTCGTGGGATCGGACCCGGACGTCGTCCCGTCACCCGAAGCGGACGCGGACGCCGTGGCAGAAGCCGAGGCCGAGGCCGACGACGGCCCGGTGTTCGCCGATTCGGTGTCGGCGGCCGTGCCCGACTCGGTGTCGGTCTCGGTCTCCGTTCCCGCGGCAACCCCCTCGGGTCCGCACGCGAAGGCCAATCCCAACACCACCACCCCTGCTTCGCATCGCCACGCCATGGGGCAATGGTAGCCGACGGAAGGAACTGGGAGCGATCGAAACTCGGCGCGCGTGCTTCCTGCTACCATCGTCGCAGTGACCGACCGGAGCCTTCGCATCGCCGTCGACGCAATGGGAGGGGACGATGCTTCGCGCGAGCCGGTTCGCGGCGCAGCGGAGGTCTCCCGCCAGATCGACGTTCAGATCGCGCTGGTAGGCGACCCCGAGGCGATCAAGGCGGAGTTGGGCGAGGTGGAGCACAACCGCTCGCGGATCGACATCGTGCCCGCAACCCAGGTGGTGGCGCAGGACGAGAAGCCCCGCCCTGCGCTCGATGCCAAGCCCGACGCTTCGATCTTGGTCGCATCTCGACTGGTGGCCGCGCGTGAGGCCCATGCCCTGGTGTCCGCAGGGTCGACGGGGGCGCTGGTGCTCGCGTCGGCGCGCGAGGTCCCGCGGATTCCGGGCGTCAAGCGGGCCGCACTCGCGGCCGTCTATCCCACGCAGCAGCGCGCCAACAATCCCGATCGCTTCTCGCTGTTGCTCGACGTCGGGGCCACGGTGCGCTGCCGCTCCACCGACCTGCTGTTCTTCGCCTATATGGGCCACGCCTACGCCAGCCGGATCTCCAAGGTCGCCCGGCCCACCGTCGCGTTGCTCAACATGGGGACCGAGCCCACCAAGGGTGACGACGTCTTGCGCGAGGCCTACCGGCTGATGGACGACGACGCGCTGCTCAACTTCATCGGCAACGTCGAGGGCAACGACATCCCCGGAGGCCGCGCGGACGTGATCGTCTGCGAGGGCTTCGTGGGCAACGTGTCCCTGAAGATGGCCGAGGGCGTCAACGAGGTGTTCAAGGGGCTCGGCAAGTGGGCCTTCAAGCACAGCCTGTGGTGGAAGGCCGGCCTGATGCTGCTGTCGGGAGGGTTGCGGCGGCTCAAGGACCTCACCGACTACAGCGAG
>JAHZJA010001121.1 GCA_022601155.1 Deltaproteobacteria bacterium
AACACCGCGTCGAGGGCCTCGGCCAGGCCATCGCCCCGATGAGGCTCCTGGCTGTGCCGATGACCGGGCTCCAGCGCCCGCCCTACGGCGGGAATCCACGCGATCGGGCTCAGGCCATGGAGGCGGCAGCGGGTCTTGGTGGTGACTAGCACGAACGCCGCCGCCTCGCCGGGCGTGAAGGCATCTTGGGGGCCGGCTGTCTGGAGCCGACCCGCGCGCTCGAGTACGGACAGCCGGTACTCGTCGAAGTAGCTGTCGACGCCGCCCACGATCGCAAACTCCCCGGAGTCGGGGCCGTCGAGCCACGCAGTGGCGGCCGCGAGCGCGTCGAAGAACCCCGCGTGCCCGGTGGTGAACACCTCGCTCGCGTCGACGTCGATCGGCAACCCGGTGTGACGGGCGATGTGGTGTGCCAGCGACGGGCTGGTCAGCTCGACCTTGCCCGGCAGCGGCTGCGGGCCCGCGACGAACAGCGGCGGGGGCGGCATGTCGCTGCGCGACAGCGAGGTGGTGAGGCTGGGTGCGTCGGCGTTGGCCTCGGCCTCGCCGGCCTGTGGCTCCGCACCCAAGACCTCATGGAGCGCGGGCCCGGCCAGTCGGATCATCCGCACCTGGAGCGGAGTGAGCCCCGACTGTGGGGCGACCAGCGAGGGGACGATGGGCGGGATGGCATCGGAGGGCAGGTGGCCCACGATGATGGGCTCGAATGCGGTGTCGCGGAACGGGGTCTCGGACTTGCGGGCGATGCCAGCGAGGATCGACCCCAGGGTCTGGCGGGCGTCGAGACCCACGGGCGAGAACATGCCCACTTCGATGATGACGAGCGGCTCGTTCATGGTGCGCTGGAGGTCTCGGCGACCCCTTCGAGCTTCGGCACGGTGACGTCGACCCGCTCGACGGCGAGCATCCTCTTGTCCAGAGATGTCGTTGAGCGCCAGGTCATCGAAAACTGCTCGCGTGTGGGCTGCAGCACCACTGTTTCGAGCACTGATGGCGACCGGATTGCTTCGCCACTCACCCTTACCTTGACCTCCACTTGGCATCGCGGCAACGCGAACCTCTGCGGGCCGGAGGGGTGCATGCCGATCGTCGCGACGGGCTCGCCACCTTTTAGATTTTCTTGGAATCGCAGGGGCTGTGGAGCCGTACTGAGGAATCGAGGATCGAAGTCCTCGGGCAGATAAGGTGCTCGCTTGCGCCGCCACACGTCGTCGTACGTACCGGCATAGCGGCGTCGCGCTTCCCAGCTGGGGGCCAGGGGCCCAAAGCCCACGGGTTGTGGCGATTGGCCGAGCATCGTCAACGGATGACGGGGGTCGTCGATGTTGGGCACCGGTTGGCCGAGCATCTCCGTAGTGGAACGCTTGCCACGGAAACCTCGGCCTACCGGATTGCGGGGTTCATCGACGAACCGGTCATTGTCGGGGTCGAAGACGTGCCGTCCTCCGAATGCGTGCTCGTAGGTCAGTGGAACGCGAACGAACGGCCGAGCGGAAGTCGGTCGGATGCCGCCTACGCCCTCGGTCCAGAATCGATCGCCATGCACGGTCGCCTGCTGGGTGTGGTCGCCAACCCCCGCCGCCACGCGCAGCTCCGTGACGGGGCGCTCGCCGGGAGCGCAGGCTTCACCGATCACCAGGACATCGGTGCCGACTTTGCGGGTGTGGATTTCGCTCGTGAGTCGGAGGCTGGTCGACGCTGGATCCCCCCAATATTCGTCGGCGAGCGCGACCGGATCTTGCTCTGCGGCGATCGCGACCGACCCTGCGATGGTGAACGTGGCCTTGACCACGACCACCATCATGTCGATGCCGTGACGATCGGGGATGCCGAACATCTGGGCCTCGAACGGGGACCGGTTGTGGAGCTGAAGCATCTACGACCTTCCGGTGCCTCGGGGGCGGGGACGGGGGCGCACGTTCGGCAGCCCGGCCAGGTACCAGGCGCCCACGACGGGGGGCTCGGCCTCGGCGTCTTGCCGCCGGGCTTGGTGCAGCGCCGCGCGTTGGCGCACGACCGGGAGCAGGGGCGAGTACTCCGAGGCGAGCGAATGCCGGATCGCCAGCTCCTCGATCATCCATGAACGCAGACGGCGGCTACAGGTGGTGAGCGCCAGCTCGTCGAGTACGCGCGAAGGCTCGAACGGAACCCCCAGGCGCATGCGACGGATCGTCGGCCCGTGGAAGGCGGTCTCGTTGCGCCGCAGCCACGCCGACCAGCGGTCACGATCGCGGGTCAGGCGGGTGGCGACGAGGCCGTCGTCGTCGTCGTTGGGCGCCATGGTCACCGCGGGTGCGTGCCGTGGGGCCGTGCGCTCGAGCTCTTGTTCCTCGTCGAAGTCGTCGTACGCGTCGGCGTCGACGTCATCGTCCGCGTCGTCGTCGTCGTCGGCATCGGCGAAGTCGTCGTCCGCGAAGTCGTCGTCGTCCGCGTCGTTGTCGTCACCGTCGTCCGCGTCGTCATCGTGACCGTCGTCATCGTGACCGTCGTCCGCGTGACCGTCGTCCGCGTGACCGTCGTCCACGGGCTCGACCAACACCACGCGCTGGTACAGCGGAGCACCGGTCAGCAGGTAGAGGCTCTCGGCCGCGGCCGAGGCGAGCGTCTCGTCGCTCAGCGCGTCCAGCAGCGGCTCGATGCCCTCGGTTGCGCCCAGGATGCCCACTGCCAGCAACCCATCGGAGGAAGGCGAGTCGTCCAGTCGTGCCTCCAACACGGGCCACGCCTCCGGGCCCGCGCACACGGCCAGGGGCAGGGTGGCCCACGCGTCGGTGCGCGCGACCTGGGCCAGGTAGGCGCCGACCTCCGCGGGTTCGAATCGCAGCGCGGCTCGGGCCGCGACCCGTCGAACCGCAGGCTCGCCCTCGCGAAGCCGATCGTACAGCAGGGGGAGCGCCTCGGCGGCCTGCAGTCGTCCCAGCGCCTGCAACAGCGTGGCCGACCCGGCGTTGCTGCGCTCCAGTCGCTGCACCAGCGCGCCTGCAATCGGCCACCGCCGCAAGCCGGCGGCCGAGGCCAGGGCGCTCGCCGCGAGCGGTGGGGTGTCCTCTGCCTCGAGCAGCGCTGCGACCGGCTGGGCCCAGCCATCGGGGCCGTCCCACGCCAGTGCATCGCGAACCGCGGCGGCGTGTCCCGGGGTGCCCCAGTCGATCGACGTCAGCAGCTTCGCGAACGGAGCGAACGCCTCCGCGCGGGCGAGCAGGCGGATCGCGGTATGCAGCTCCCCCGCGTCGCCATCGATCGCGCGACTTGGGCAGTCATCGATGGCCAGCCGGCCTGCGGCGAGCAGGCCCTCCACGTGCGCGTCGGCCCGGGTCTCGATGCGGTGCCACTGGTCGAGGTCGACCAGGGATTGCTGGTCCACCAAAGTCTCGCGTCGCTCGTACAACCACGAGGCCTCGGCCCAGTGCTCGTCCATCAGCTCACGGGAGTACTCCGTAGCGGCCGGAGGGAGACGGCCCAGGGTTCGGGACAGCGACATGCGAGCGGGCGCGATGGTACCTAGCGCCGCGGCCCACGGAGCGCCCCCGGTTCGGAGGCGAGCTGCGTCAGCCGATCGAGCGTCTGGAGGTGTCGTTGGGTTCGTGCGCGGCCCGGCCAGGTGACGGCGCCGTGGGAGCGAGCGACAAGCTCGCGCGCGGAGATGTCGAGTCGGCGGCACGACAGCCGCGGCAGCGCCCAGCCTGGCCCTTGCGTCTCGTCGACGGGCTGCCCCAGCACGTAGCGACCCTGCGGAGACAGGCCGGGGCGAAGCTCGGCCCAGCGGGCTCGGATGGCGTCGGCCCGGGGCAGGGGAAGCTCGTCCTCGGGCCGCAGACCCAGGTCGGCTTCGAAGTCGTCGTCGTCATCGCGAGGGTCGTCGCCCTGTGCACCCACCGCGGACGTATCGGGCACGGTCGGCTCCCACAGGCCCTCGTCGTCGGGGTCGAGGCCGACGATCGCCGCCACCGCTTCTCCGGCCAACCGCCGTGTGAGGTCGTCATCGTCGTCGAGCCAGGGCATGCACGCATCTACGGCCGAGACCCGCCCCGAAAATCCCAGCGCCCACAGAGCGTCGTGGCGGTGGTCGGGGTCGTCGAGCTGGCCGGCGATCGCGGTGGCGTGGGTGTCGTCACCCAAGCAGGCCAGCCACACCATGGCCTCAGCGCCGCGTGGATCCTTGTAGGCGTACAGGGCAGCCTGCCAGGCTGGCGCAGAGCCCCACTGCAGCGCCGTGTTCAACGCGGCCTCTCGAATCGGGGCATCGGGGTGGCGGAGCAACGACTCGACGGGACCGAGCCACTGCTTCGGGTCGCCGTGCACCGCGGCGATGACCGCGGCCTCCACCACGCGCAGATTGGAGTCGGTCAGACCGCGCTGGATGTCGGAGCCGAGATCGATCCCCCGGTCGGCGCAGGCCAGCAAGAGCATGCGAAGCGAAGCGCCTTGGGCCTTGGCGCAGCGGGAGCGCAGCTCGTCTGCGATGCCGGGGTGCTCGCACAGCGCAATGGCGAGGCCGAGGCCCTCGGCGCGCGGCGAAGACGGTGGTGCCTCGTCGGGCTGGCCTGCATCGTCATCGGTCGGGGTGGTGTCGTCCTCGTCCTCGTCCTCGTCGTCCCAGTCGTCGTCTTCGTCGAACGGCAGGGCCTCGAGATCGAGCAGCTCCTGGGGCATATCGGGGTCGTGGACGACGGCCGGTTCGTCGGCAGCGTCGTCGAGCGACGCATCGAGCGGTCGAAAGTCCCCCGCGTCGAGCATGGCCAGCGCGGCGGCGGCCAGTCGCATGGGATCGTCGCTACGGCTGACGTCGGGCCACGCCAGCTTGTCGAGCGCGACGGGCCCATTGATGACCAGGCCATCGGTATGCGCCAACAGCCGCGACTGCGGGCCATCGCGCAGCTCGTGCAGCGTGTAGGCTGGCGAAGCCCGGGCGTTGCGCCACAGCTCCACGAGGAACTCGGCCTCGTCGAGGTGCTCCTCGACGACGTCCCAGAGGATCTCGTCCTCTTCCAGCATTCGTTAGTTGATCTGGACCGAGCCGCCCTTGATGCGGTTGACCCCTTTGGAGCGGGTCTCGACGTAGGTGCCGCGGATGATCACGCGACCGTTGCGACGGAGCACGAGGCTGGCCTGACCGCAGCGAAGGACCAGCTCGTCGGCGGCCTCCACCTCGACCCGACGGCCATCGGCCTCGACCTCAACAGGGGGGGTGGCTGGCGCCGCGGGCACCTTGTCGTGGAGCAGCCCGACGACGATGGGCCGACCGGGATCTCCATCCTCGAACAGAAGCAGCGCTGCGCAATGTTCGCTGATCGCGCGCTGGAGATCTTCGGGGGCGAGCACGATCGTCGTTCGCGCGCGCAGCGGGCCGAAGGGATTGCCTGGAAAGTCGACGAGCAACCGGCCCTGGTCGTTGAGGCCCACGAGCCAGCCGCTGCGCGGCGTGGTGATGGGCCCGAGGTCGACAGGGAGCTCGACCAGGGTATCGGTGTCCTTTGAATTCGAGGCGTGGTCACTCATTGGAGGTTCTCCGCGGGGCGAGACCACTATAGCGCTCGATGTCCTACATCGCCCGAACGAAACCGAGGATCGTGGGTCGATCGCGTGGGCTGTGCCGATCTTCGCCGCGGCTTCGCACCCCGTGTAAAGCGTTCGGCACAACACGGTCGCAGGACGCATCGATACGGGATCTCGTCGAGATCAATGGGTTTTCGTCATCGTTTGTCCCGCCGTCCCACACCGGGGCGCCGTTTGCAGTTGGTGGCCGCTTTCGTCCATAGTGCGCGCGGTGGCGGGGCCAAAGGCGAGCGTCGGGGGACCGCAGGCAGAGGCCTGCGCAGACCTCTTCGTGGCGTCGACGGGCCGCCGCAGGAGCGATGCAATGCACACCGACGACCGCTCTTCGCGACGGCGCGCGGGATGGGGCCTGGCCCTGCTCGCGGGTCTGACCTTTCTTTCGCCCCAGCCCGCCGAGGCCGCAGAGCCTCGCAGCCGCGTGATCCTCAACGGGGAGCTGGTGCAGGTCACCTTCAACGACGGTGACAGCTTCCGGGTGCTCGGCGGTGACCTCAAGGGGGCCAAGGCGCGCCTGGCTGGGTACAACACGCTCGAGTCCTACGGCCCGGTGCACCTGTGGGGAACCTGGACGGCCAAGGAGATGTACGTGATCGCCAAGATGGCGACGCTGCACGCCCGACGTGGCGTCTGGGAGTGCAGCAGCGACGGCAGTCTCGATACCTACGGCCGCATGCTCGTGGTGTGTCCGGCCCTGCGTGAAGATCTCGTGCGTCGCGGCATGGCCCACGTGATGACCATCGACGATCAGCCCGGCGATGCGACGCTGCTCGCGGCGCAGCGCGAGGCCCAAAAGGAGCGGCGTGGAATCTGGGCGCACGGCATCCCGGCCTTCATTCTGACTTCGCTGCACTCCGTAGAGGAAGACACCACGGGCGAGGGTTCCTACAATCGGTTGATCTCCTCCGACGACGCGCACTCGGTGCAGTGGCGACACTCGAACCGCTACTCCGAGTGCAGCAAGGTGTGCCACATGACCTACGATGTCTCCGACGAGATCATCGACTCGGTGACGGCTGCGCTTCGCGAGGACACGGCGGTCGCCGTGATCGTGGAGCCGCTCGACGATGCCGCGTTGCGTCGAGTGGTCGCGGAGTTCGCCGAGTTTCGGCACATCGGTCGTGACGTTCCGCCCGACCAGCGGGAGCCGCTGCGTCGGCACATGATGGGCTACGTCTCTGCGGGCAAGCTCGGAACGAGCCCGGGTCAGCCGGCTGCGTGCATGATTCACGTCGACTTCAAGCGCCGATTCGGCACGGGCCGCGCCGCATGTCTCAAGTAAGACGGGCCTTCTCAGGGTTGGCCCTGCCGCTGCTCGCGGCGTGGGGCCTGGGCGTCGCTTGCTACAACGAGCCGCTGCTGCCGGTGTTCGGGTACGAGAACGACGAGCTGTCGTGCTCGGACCACTTCGACAACGACAACGACTGCCTGGTCGATTGCGAAGACCCCGATTGCCTCACCCTGTCGACCCTCTGCGGCGAGGTGGTGCCCGAGTTCCTCGTCGAGGACGTCGAAGATCCCACCTTTGGGTGCAGCACCGTCACCCTCGAGGATGGGACCACCCAGCGCGACTGCACGCTCCGGCTGAAGATCTGCAACGATCGTGTCGACAACGACCTCAACGGCCAGTTCGACTGCGGTGACCGCAAGTGCCAGGACGTGTTCGAGACGGGGTGTCTGGGCGAGGTGACCAACGAGCTGTGCAGCGACGGGCTCGACAACGACCAAAACGACTTCGCCGATTGCCGGGACTTCGGCTGTCTGCGCAGTCCCCTGGTCGACGTGTGCAGCGAGGGCGGCGGCGGTGACAACTGCGCCAACGGCCGCGACGACGACAACGACGGCAAGGTCGACTGCGAAGACGACTGCGACCTCGAGTGCAACGAACTCATCGCCAGCGATTTCGGGCTCGAGGACGACCCCAACCTCGTGGGTGAGCACTGCTGCGAGATCCTCGGCCGCGAAGACGACCAGAGCTGCGCCCGCACGCGTGGCTGCGCCCCGCCCGAGAACACGGTCGACGCTTGCCGCGACGGCGTCGACAACGACAGCGACGACTACATCGATTGCGCCGACCGAGACTGTGCCGACAGCGAGGACCCGCTGGTCGCCGACGTGTGCGACGAGCAGGGCTTCGACGACTGTCGCGACGGCATCGACAACGATGCGGACGGCCTCATCGACTGCGACGACGACGACTGCTCGGCGAGCGAAGATCCCGACGTGATGAGCGTCTGCGACGCACTCGAGAACACCCTGGCCGACTGCCAGGATGGCCTCGACAACGACGGTGACGGGTTCGTCGACTGTGATGACCAGGAGTGCGGGCTCAATCCGGACCCCGACTTCATGGCGCACTGCGACGGCTCCGAGACCTCGGTCTCGCAGTGCACCGATGGGATCGACAACGACGGCAACGGGTTCGCCGACTGCGAGGACTTCTCGTGCTCGATGGGCGACGACCCCGAGGTGCTGGCCGCGTGTGAGGCCAACCTCGAGAGCTGCACCGACGGGATCGACAACGACGGCGACGGTTTCATCGACTGCGGAGACTTCTCTTGCTCGGACAACGACCTGCCCGAGCTCGAAGGGGTGTGCCCGCAGGAAGACACCGTCGAGGCCTGCACCGACGGGATCGACAACGACGGCAACGGGTTCATCGACTGCATGGACTTCGGCTGCTCGATGAGCGACGACCCCGAGGTCGCCGCCGTGTGTGAGGGGCAGGGCACGGTTCAGCCGCAGCCTCCGCTGGGAGGCGGCGGGGGCGGTGGAACCGGAGATCCGACCGGCGGCCCCGAGGACACGGTGGAGGAGTGCTCCGACGAGGAGGACAACGACGGGGACGGGTTCGCCGACTGCATGGACTTCTCGTGCTCGATGAGCGACGACCCCGATCTCCAGGCCCTGTGCCCGCAGGAGAACACGGTCGACACCTGCAGCGACGGGCTCGACAACGACGGCAACGGGTTCATCGACTGCATGGACTTCGGCTGCTCGATGAACGATGACCCGGCGGTGGTCGAGGCCTGTGAAGGGGTGCTCGAGAACAACCCCGCCAGCTGTACCGACGGCATCGACAACGATGGCAACGGGTTCATCGACTGCGCCGACTTCGGCTGCTCGCAGTCCAACGACATCGCGACTCGCCAGGTTTGCCAGGAGAGTCTGGGCCTGAGCAACGACGAGACGGACCGGCGGTGCTCGGACGGCCTGGACAACGACGGTGACGGTTTCGTCGACTGCGCCGACTTCGACTGCAGCCACAACATCGAGGTGTCGGTATGCCCAGACCTGGGCTACTGCGAGACCGGCCGCACCAACTGATTCTTCTTCGCCCGACTCCCGCGCGCTTTTCGAAAGACTCCCCGATGGACCGAAGGCAAACTTCCAGGCTTCCAATCAAGTGGCTGTGCTGCTTGAGCCTGTTCGCGTCGCTGCTTCCCGCGGTGGCCTCGGCGTCCCCCTGGGCGGTGTCCGGGGCCCTGGCCGCACCCGAGCCACCCGCCGAGACGACGGCGGCCGAGCCTACGGCGGCCGAGCCTACGGCCGCGCCGGCACCCGAGCCCACGGGGGCACGCGTTGCGACCTCCGAGCCCGTGTTGGATCACGAGCCCCGAGCCCGGGAGCAGATCTGCACCGACGGCCAGGATGACGACGGCGACCTCGTCTACGATTGCGGTGACGCGGACTGCAAGAAGGACCCCGCCTGCCAGGCCGATGGGCAGCCCGAGTTCGACGACGCGCGCTGCAGCGACTGGGTCGACAACGACGGGGACGGCTACGTCGATTGCGACGACTTCGATTGCGAGAACGCAGACATCTGCAAGGGGTCGTGGGATGCCAAGCCGGTGGCGACCGGCGGGGCCGCCACCGGGACCAACGGCACCTCGATCACGATGGGGACGGGGGCGGTGGACGGCTCGTCTGTTGGACTCAAGGAAGGGCAGACCCCCGACGATCTCATCGGTGTGGGCGCCGACGCCGATGGCGAGCGCAACAACTACTCCTGCTCCGACGGCATCGACAACGACGGTGACGGCAACATCGACTGCGCCGACCTCGGCTGCCGCCTCGACACTGCGGTCACCGTGTGCCAGGGCGACGGCGATTTCCGATTCTCGGTCGTGGCGCGGCTCGAGCAGAGCGCGGTGATCCGCGACGACAGTACCCTGCAACGCGACGGCGAGATCGAGCGCTTCGATACCCAGTTCAGCTCGATCCAGATGCGGGTGCTCGGTCAGATGCCGTTCATCCAGAACTCGTTCTTCCTGCTGTCGATGCGGGCCGAGCGGACGCCGCGGATGGTGTTCGCGCTGTTCCAGGTGCCGCTGGGCAAGAAGGGGCACTACGTCAACGTCAACAGCGGCGGCGGCGGCCTGTCGCTCGAGCTGGTGCGATCGGTGCACAAGCGCCTGCTCGCCGACCCCGCGTTCTATGTGTACAACGCCTTCGAGCAGGGTAACGGCGCGGCGGTCGAGTTCGGTGGTCCGCTCGACAAGAAGGGCAAGTTCCTCTACCGGACGTACATCGCGGGCGGGGCGGGTCGCTTCAACGGCAACATCGGAGGCCGGTTCTTCCCCGATGACAACCGCAACTACACCTGGTCGGTCGGCGCTCAGACCAGGATGAACCTGATCGGCTACTATGGCCGCTGGGACTCGCCCTTTCTCTATACGCCCGTGCCGACCTCCCTCGCCCTGGCGATCGGAGCCAAGTACGATCAGCGGTCCCAGGAGCGCTATCCGGCTGCGAACATCCAGGCGGTCTTCCGCTGGCGGCGGCTGGTCGTGATGGCCGAAAGCTACGGCAAGCGCGAGCTGAACTTCAAGAACTGGCAGGTCGCCTACAACGGCATGATCGGCGTGCTTCCGTGGAAGAAGCGGCTGTTGCTGGCCGCCGATGCCGGGCAGTACTTCACGACCAACTTCGAGGATCCGCCCGACTTCTTGGGCTCGGATCTTCGTCGTCAGCTCCGCGAGTTCCAGTATCGGGCCGCGGCCCACGTGTACCTGTGGCGCAACGTCTTCTTCGCCACGCTGGTGTGGCGTGACCGACGGGTCGAGCCGAACGAGCAGCAGGGCCAGCAAGGGATCCAGATGCTCCAAGACCTGCGGTTGCTGCTGACCTACCGCTGGTAGTCAGCCCCGGCGGCCACAGTCTGTGAAAACGGCGGGCACGAGCTCGCCGTTTTCAATTCCGGGGCCCGAAGTCGGAATTTCCGCGATTGGTTGGGCGTCGATGCGCACTGGAGGGCTGTGCGTATCGCGTGAGCGACGGCAACGACTGGAGCGTGCCGTGGGTCGGTCCTTCCACCGCGGCCGAGATCGGCGGGGGGATCAGCGAGGTCCTGGGCGCGGCAGTGCTCGACCTACGCTGAGCGACGCGGTCGCTTGGTGGATTGCGGCAGCGGGGCCGGTAGAGTCGGCCTCGTCGGTTCGAGTGCGCGGTGCGAACAAGTCGTCGCGCTGGCGCGTATCATCGGGCGCATGCGGAGGGCGATGATCGCTGGGCTCGTGCTGGGGGTGGCTTGTACTGCCGGTCCCTCGACGACCCCCCAAGATGCGTCGGATCCGTCGCCCGCGCCTGCACCACCGACCCCGACACCCGAGGCCACCGTAACCGCCGAAGCCGTGGCGCCCGCAGTGCCGAAGATAGCGGCCCAGGTCATCGAGGCGCTCGTGCCCGCGGCCGATCGAGTCCCGGTCACCGATGCCGCCGCCGACACGCTGAAGATCTTCGCTCGCGACGGATCGCTGTGGGTGGGGGATGGGACCCGGCGCGCGCCGCTGCGGCGGCAGGCCACGAGTGTTCAACGCACCCGTCGAGGCCACGACGCCCGAGGGGAGCCCACACTCATTGCCGAGTTCACCTACGAGTACGCGTGTCTGCCCGAGGGAGAGCGCGTGGAGCTGTCGGTGCGCTCACTGCTGGCGCGCCTCGAGAACGCGGCCGCGATGAAGATGCATCGTGCGGGCGAGTACCAGGCCTCGGCGGCGGGTTTTGCCCGCGCCGCCCAGCTCGACCCCCAGCGGTGGGTGCCGTGGAGCAACCTCGCCTGTGCACTGGCGCTCAGTGGTGACCCCGCCGCCGCAGTGGCGTCGCTCGAGCCGCTGATCGAGCGTGAGCCGCTGCGTGCCTACCACAAGGTGATGTCCGATCCGGAGCTGGCGTCCATTCGCACCCACCCAACCCTCGTGGCCCTGCGTGCCCCGAAACCCGGCAATGCCTCGCTCGAAGGTCTGACGATGGCGTGGTCGGAATCGAAGTCGCTGGTGGCGCTCAGGCGACAGGAACAATCGTGGGGCTCCTGTGCCTTCGTCGAAGAGCTCCTGCTGATGAGCACCGAGACGAACGAGCAAGTGCTGACGCTGCCGTTGGTGGACTGGGGCGACACCGATCCCTCCTGCGACGATGGAGACGCGGTGATCGAGCCTCGCTATCGAGAGCGCGTTGCGAGCCGTGGGGCGGCGGCGCAACGGCTGTTGCGTGACATGGGGTTCTCGGTCGCAGCCGACCTCGAGGTCGTCTCCGTCGAGTCATCGACCCGTCACGGGCGCGACCTACACACGGCGAGATTTCCCAAGGCTCGCCTCGGCCTCGCAATTCGGGACGACGAGGCCCGCGTGTTGCGTGGCAACGAGGTCCTCGGCTTGCGACGGGACCTGTGGGTCGATCGCATCGACCACGCGGGCTACGACCCCGACGCTCGGGTGGCCTTTATCGGGTGGACCCAAGACGTGGCCGAGGGTTGCGACGACAGGATGCCCGCCAACGGTTTCGAGCTGGTCGTGCTGGACCGCTGAGGCCATGAAAATCGCCGAAGCCAGCCCTGGCGGGCCGCGCTTCGGCGAGGGGTGACCTGCGGGCTATTCCCAGGGATTGGAGAACGCGGGATTGGTGAGGAACTCTTCGTCGGTCAGGCTCTCGAACCAGGCCATCATGTCGACGAGCTCGTGGTCCTGCAGCTCGAACGTGACCATCAACGGGTCCTTGAAGGGATTGTCGGCGCCCACGCCAGCATGGGGGCCCTCGGCGATCGTGCGCCCGCCCGCCCCGTAGTGCTCGAGCACCTCGGGCAAGGTCTCGATGCTGCCGTCGTGCATGTAGGGGCCGGTCACGACGATGTTGCGCAACGTCGGTGACTTGAACCGCCCCATGTCCTCGGGGGCGCCCGTGAAGGCGTGCACGCCCGTGTTGCCCTGCGGATACGCGCCTTCGCCATCGATGTTGTACAGCCCGATGTTGTGGAACGGGGTCGTCAGCTCGGGCAGCGATTCGAAGTAGGTGGCGTCGCTGAAGTTGAACGAGAAGTGGCAGTAGAAGCACTCGCCCCGGACGTGGAACAGGTTGTATCCACGCTTGGCCGACTCGCTGATCGCGGACTCGTCGCTGTCGTAGAACCAGCGGTCGAAGGGCGAGCGGCCCGAGATCAACGTGCGCTGGAACGATGCGATCGAGCCGGAGGCGTGGGCCAGTGTGATCGGCTGTGCCTCGTTGGGGTAGGCATCCTCGAACAGATCGACGTAGATGGGATCGTCGGCGATCTTGCCCACGATGTCGGCCTCGTCGAGCAGGCCCATCTCGATGGGGTCGTTGCCGAACAAGGGGAGCAGGGCGTGGGCCTCGAGCGAGAGCAAGGTGGGGTTGCCCCAGCCCAGCGTGGACGCGTAGGCGACGTTGGCCAGGCTCATCGAGCCGCGCGAGGTCTGGTCTCCCGTCGCGCCCGTGGACACGGCACCGCCGTCGGTGAACGCCAGCTCCTGCCGGTGGCAGCTGGCGCACGAGGTCGTGCCATTGACCGACAGGCGCTCGTCGTAGAACAGGTGGCGGCCCAGCTCGACCTTGGCGGCCGACATGGGGTTGTCCTCGGGCACGGCGGGCACCGGGAATCCCGTGGGCAGATCCCACACCCACTCCTCGGGCTCGGGGGGCTCGTCGGTCGGGGTGCGACCGGGGTCGTCACCGCTCGAGGAGTCCTCTGCATCGGTATCGGTGTCCGCATCGGTGGTCGCGGCCGGGCCATCCGACGAGGCGGTGGGCTCTCCGGTCGAACCGGGCTCGGGGTCGTCGGCTCCGGCTCCACCACCGTCGTCGCCACAGCCCGCTGCACCCAGCGACAGCACGGCCAGTAGCAGGGTCGACCCTCCCAGTGCACAACGAAACATCAGCAGCGCCTCCTTCGTCGGCGAAGGGCTCCGAGCCCTCCCAGCAGCATGATCCATAGGCCGGCGGGCGGCGTGGGATGGTTGGTCCGGCACGAGCATCCCGTGCCGTCGCCATCAGCGGAGCCGCCGTCGAGTGTAGTTTCGGAGCCCGCGGTGCCTCCGGGTAGCGAGGTGCTGCCCGCAGAGGTTGCCGTGTCGCCGGGGTCTCCCGTCGTGTCCTCGCGGCCCGTCGAGCCACTGGTGGGCTCTCCGAACGACAGGATGGGGATGTTCGCCGTGTAGTCGGCCAGCACCAGCGGCGGCGCCCACCCGGCCGCATCGAACGTGGCTTCCAAGTCGGTCCCCGCCTGGTTGGTGACGTTGTCGGCGGAGAGGAACTCGACGTACTCGCGGGTGTTGATGACGTACAGCAGACGAACCGAGACTTCGAGCGCATCGTCGTCTGGGTCGTCGGGCGTGGGATCTTCGAGCTCGGGGCGTCCGTCGAAGGCGTAGCTGAGCTCGTCGTAGTTGGGCCAGGTCCCGTCGGGGAGCAGGGCGTAGCGCTCGGTCTGAGGGTCGGTCTCCAGTCCCGGGGTCAGGCCCAGCGGAGGGATGCGGGTGTCCTCTTCCCAGTAGTCGTTGCGCAGCAGGTGGAAGGTGTCGCCCGTGGCCTGCTCGACGGCGAGGCCCTGGTAGGTGCGAAGCTGGTCGTCCTCTTCCCAGGTCTGCGTCTGTGGATCCCAGCGCCCCGATGTCCAGATCTCGGTGTCTCCCAGCCGGGTGACGACCTCGAGCCACATCACGCGGCCCTCGGAGTAGCCCGTGGGGAGCTTGTGCCCGGTCTCGTTGGTCACGATCACGCCCAGATCGGCGAGGCCCTCGCCCATGTGGATGCCGTCGGGCACGGTGACCTCGAGGGTCGCAGCCGTGCGCACGAACTCGTCGAGCAGGGTCAGGCTGTGGTCGAAGGCCTGGGAGTCCAGGACGCTGGCCTCGGCCTCGAGCAGCTCGATCACGAACCGGTTGGCGCCCAGCAGGTCGTGGCGTCGAGCTCCCTGTGCGTGCGCGTAGACGTTGACGTTGTCGCGGCAGCCCGGAGCATCGGCCACGGCGGGCATGTGGCAGCTCTGACACGAGGCAAAGCCGTCTCCCTGCACCGCGTAGGCACTGGCGGCCCACTCGCTGTAGGTGCGCTGCTCGTTGAAGCCCACACCCAGGCCGACGCCTTGGGCATCCACCCGCTCGCGATCGGTGGTGACGTCGTGGCAGGTGCCGCACAGCTGTGCGCTGCCGATGAACGAGTCGACGAGTGCTTCGTGGGGCGGCGGCGGAATGCCCTCGCCGGGCGGATAGCTCCACGGGCCTCGCCGCGGCACCATGCCGTTCACCGCGACATCATCGATGGTGTACTGCGCATTGCCGGGGGGCTCGTCGGCGACCATGCGATGGCACGCCTCGCACTCCACCCCGGCGCGGTCTTGGACGGTGAGCTCGGCCAGCGAGATCGCATCGCCACGCCCCTCGAGAAACGCTCGGGGGGAGTGGCATCGAATGCAGGCCTGCGTCTCCTCGGGCAGCACCGCGTCTTGGCTGGCAATGGCGACGCCGGCCCAAAACACGGGGTCGACGGCCGCGTTGGCCATCATCGAGCCCCGCCAGCTGAAGTACGGGGCGTACAGAGGGTCGGTCGCCGCGTCCGGAGCATTTTGGAACGTGTGGCAGTACTCGCACTGGTCGGCGGGGACCAGTGCGTTGCTCAGCTCCAAGGGCTCGGTCGCGGCGGCCTCGGCTCGCCCCGCTCCCAAGAGTGCCCAGGCTCCGCCCGCGAGGATGGCACGCGGCCACCCCCGCCCGAGCGTCGCCACGGTGGGCCTCACAGGCATGTTGCGTTGTCGGCGGGATCGATATCGTTGCAGGAGTTGCCGCAAGAGCCTTGGTTGTTGCAGAAGTCGCACTCGGCAGCCGATGCGCTGGGACAGTCGGGGTCGAACACGCCACAGCCGCAATCGCAGCCGTCATTGGTGTCGTAGTAGCCCGCGTTGCAG